>NZ_KV805199.1:0-394 GCF_001811565.1 Corynebacterium sp. HMSC078A10
CCGGTGAACCCATCCATTGTCACCACCTGTATCTGCTCCCGGAAGCTGGGGTCGCGTTCCTTAAGCCACCCGCTGAGCACATCTGCGGACCTGCCCGGTCGCATGTCTAACAAACGAGCAGGCCCACGCCCGTCCACCAGCGGGGTGAGGTCAACAAGTATGGTCACCAGGTTTGATGCCTGGCCTGGTTTTCTGGTGTGTTTCCATACGTGTTCATCGACTCCAAGAATGCGAACCCCGTCTAGGTGACATGGATCGCCGTAGACAAGCTGGCGGCAGGCATCCAGCGCGACTTGGTTGACCAGGTCCCAGCCCACACCGAGTGCTTTGGCGGTGGCTGACACACTCATCCGGTCAATAGCAAGGCGCTGCAAGATCCAGCGGGTGACCCGGT
>NZ_KV805200.1:0-4731 GCF_001811565.1 Corynebacterium sp. HMSC078A10
CTCCGGCACGTAGTGCCTGCGCCCGCCTGTGGTGGAGGTCAAGAAAGCGTGGAATAAATAGCGAAAAGCGCCCCGGATTCGGGGCGCGCGGGAGCGGTTTATGCCGCGAAAGTTCTTGACCGTAGCCACAGGCGGGTTAAGCTGCCGAAGGCGGAGATGAAAGCGTATCTGCCGAAACGGACACTGGTTGCGGCGTGTGGCTGTGTGGCTGGTCTTTCACGGTGGTGTTGGGGGTTGTTTTCCACGGGAGTTGCGCTCGGGTGCGCGGTGGGGTGGTCAGGCCATGATTGAAGGTCGTGGAAATTCCCGCAGCGAAGCGAGGAAATTGGAGCGAAGGCCACCGTGGGGTGGGTGTGGTTTAGTGGCGCTCTTGCGGGGTGTCTTTGTGATTGCGGTAGTAGCGGTCTTTAATGCGGCGTTGTTTTTTACCTTCTTTTACTAGCAGTGGGTAGAGGTCTTTTTCTGGTGCGGTGTGCGCCTGGCGGTTAAGGCGTTCGACCATGTGGCGGTATTGGCGGCGATACGAGTTGGAGGCTACGGCTTCGGCGTAGTCGGTTATTTTCGGCGGTATGTGCTCTAGGTTGGTGAGCATGGTGATAAGTCCGTCGATGTTATCGGTGAGTATGCCGGATTGGTCGCCTTCGGCGTGTAGGGCTGTGCGCACGCTGGCGGGGTCGTAGGGTCTGCCGCTTTTGAGTTGTTGGCTGATGGTGGCAAAGATTGCGGCGTAGTCGGTGGAGTAGAAGTCGGCGGGGGTGAGTGTTTGTGTCAGGTTTACCGCTTGGGTGGTGTCGCGGTTCCAGAGCAGGGCTGCGATAAGTAGCGCTTCGGGGTCTTCGCGCGGGTCGTTGTCTGCGCGGTCGGCGATGTGGGGAGTCTCGTGGGACATGGTGGCTCCTTGGTGTCGCGGGTGGTTATCCTTCCCAGCCGGTTTGTTGAGCCCAGGAGGAGATGAGCTGGTCGGCGATGGAGGCTCCATACTTGCTGCGGATTTTTTGCATGGCCTTCAGGGTGTCTTTGGGGATGTAGACGGTGGTGGTGCGGGTGAGCTCGTCGGTGTTGTAGGTCGCGTCTGCGGGCTGGTAGTCCGCGCCGTGGTCGGTGATTAGTTCCCAGGCTTCTAGAAGTTGGCGGTAGATAGGGGTGCTGGTTTCTGCCCAGTTTCTGCGTAGTTCTTTGTAGATGGAGTAGGGCAGGTTGACGGTGGTGCGGTGGGGCTTTTCTTTCTTGGTGGCCTTTGTGACCTTGGTGGTATTAAGTCCGGTGTCTTTGGTGAGGGTGGGTTTTCCTTGGGCGTCGGTTTGCTTCTTTTTCGGGCGTGCCAGTCCTGGGGTGTCGTTCATGGTTGCTCCTTTTTAAGGTGTGGTTAGTTGGTGATTTGGGCGATGATTTTGTCAAAGATTGCGGGATAGCCGTGTAGTTCTTTGGCGCTGTTGCGGGGCCAGTGTCCGAATTGGCGGTCGAAGTAGGCGCGGGATTCTACGCCGGGCCAAATGACTGGGATTCCTTCGTCTTCAAGGACTTTCCGGGCGCGGTCGGCAGTGCTTTTGCGCTTGTCCCAGATGGTGGGCAGTACGGCGTAGTGTTTGCCTTCTGGAATGACGTCGATGATTTTCCAGGTTTGTGCCATATCCGTGTGGGTGCCGGTGGTGGGAATGACGACGAAGTCTGAGTTTTCGATGATGAGTTCAGACATGCTGTGATTGCTGGGTGGGCCGTCGATGATGACAAGGTCGTCGCTGTATTTTTTTACCTTGCGCGCGAGGATTCCTCGGTTGACGGCTTCGACTTCGACGTCAACGTGGGGGGCGTTGGGGTTTTCTTCGAAGGCGTCGTTGGCGTATTCGATCCATTCGGAGGCGGTGCCTTGTTCGGCGTCGGCGTCGAGGACGTGGACGGTGTATCCACGGTAGGCGGCGACGGCGGCGAGGTTGATTGCGCTGGTGGTTTTTCCGGTTCCGCCTTTGGCGTTGAGGCAGGAAATTACGGGCATGGCTGCTCCTTTTAGGTGTCGAGTGTTGTGTTCTCAAAGTGTCCTTTGAGCTGTGGGTTTCATATTAGCATATGTTCTGCCATATGTTAAGCCATATGCTTAAACATATGTCTTGGCATATGTTTAATTGGGAGCTTTGATTTTACGTCTCACGTGGGAGTTTGTTGCTTTTTTCGGCTACGTTTTCTACGATCAATCGTGTCGAGTGTTTAACTGATTCCTTTCGGTTATTCCGACGTCTCGGGGATGCCCGAGACAAGCTCCCGGGGATGCCTGGGAGCTTTTTTATGTCCAAAGCAACCGCAGCATTGAATATCGGAGCTGCAGCGGGGCCCGTGCTTGGTGCGCTCGGGCTCGCGACCGGGCTGGGGCTGCTCGCGCCGGTTTGGGTCGCTTCGGTGCTGACAGCGATCGCTCTCGTCATCATGCTTCTCACCAGACGCGCGCTTACGAAGACCGCGGCGGAGGCCAATTGATGACCCATCCGAACGCTCTTCTCACTCCTCGTGCCCGTCTCCGGTTAGCTCGGCTGATTGTCGAAGACGGCTATCCGGCCACGATCGCCGCAAAGATGGGGTCGTTTGCGGGAGAGGGCGAAATCCTACGCTAAGGCTTTGGCCAACGATATTCTCCGGTAAGATTGATGTGTTCCCAGGGGATAGGAGAAGTCGCTTGATATCTAGTATGACGTCTGTCGCACCTGCTTGATCGCGGCCGCGATAGCTAGATCGCGTTGCTCCTCTTCTCCATCCGCGTTCCAAGCTGCGGAAAGGCACCCATAAGCGTACGCCTGGTCGAGCAGGCGACGCGGATCGACGTCCAGCGCACGAGAGAATGCGTCCGCCATCTGTGCAATGCGTCTAGGATCGAGACAAAGGTCGTCTCTGTCAGCCGGATCGTAGAACATATTGGCGGCGCCAAAGCCCACTTCACCGACCAGACCGACGGGATCTATCACCAGCCAGCCGCGACTGGAGAACATGATGTTTTCATGATGCAGATCGCCATGTAGCCCACGCAGTTCCGAGGCATTGCTCATCATTTGATCGGCTATAATCGCCGCGTGGACGTAGTCAGTTTGACAACCTGCGTTTTGATCATCGCGCGCCCGCTGAAACAAAGCTGCAAAGCGATCCCGGATCGGGAGAAGGGCAGAAGGCAGGGGTTCCTCAGATGCGGCATACAGCTTCGCCATTAGTTCCGCTGCAATTTCGGTCGCCTGGTAGTCGCCGTGCTCGGCAACGATGTGAGAGAGCATTCGCTCCCCGGCATATTCGAGCAACATCAGATTGTTCTCACGACCGAGCAACCGGACTGCTCCCCTCCCATTGCGCCATACCAGATAGTCGGCCCCGCGCAGTTCATCAGCAATGTCTTCTATAGGTTTCAATCCCTTGACGATTGCAGGAGTCCCGTCTGGCAATGAAACTTTCCAAACGAGGCTGGAAAAGGTGTCCGCAATGAGAACAGGTTGCGAAACGTGCCAATGAGCAGGAAAAACAGGCGGCATGAACATCAACCCCAAGTCAGAGGGTCCAATCGCAGATAGAAGGCAAGGCGTTCGCGGTCGGGGGCTTCGATCCCCAATACATTGAATAGGACAGCGAAGGCGCGCTCTGCTTCATCTGGCGCTGCCCAGTTCTCTTCGGCGTTAGCAATCATGAGTGCCAAATCGGCATAGCGATCTGCTGTTCCGAGCCGCCCAAGGTCGATCAGACCCGTGCATTGAAGAGTTTTAGGGTCCACCATGAAGTTCGGCATGCAGGGATCACCATGGCAAACAACCATATCGGTGCGCTCTTGGTCGAGCCGCACCGGTAGCTCTCGTTCGACACGAGCCAAAAGATCGAGCTGCGGCGTACTCTTGTCCTCGTCCGGTAAGAAGTCGGGATTGACGGCATTGCGGGACACCACATCAACGGCGCGTCCGAACATTCGCGACAGCCTGCGCTCAAACGGACATTGATCAACCGATAGGCTGTGAACAGCGCCAAGTTGCTGCCCCATTGACGGCCACGCTTTGAGCAAATCCGCTCCAGACAGATCAGCCGCCGGTACTCCCGGAATTGCCGTTATCACCAAGCATGCACCCTCCTGTTCCTCCTGCCAGTTGATCACCTCGGGGCAAGCCACACCTCGACCTTTGAGCCAAATGAGGCGGTCACGCTCTCCAGCGAGCTCACCGCGGCGGGAAGCAGGTGCGATTTTCGCGAAGGCATGCCCGTCACCACGTCGAAAAACAAAATCACCAGATTCTCCGCCTCTGACAGGCAACCAGTCAGAATGCGATTCACCAAAAAAAATATTAGTTCGATTCAATGGAGGTTCCTTCAGTTTTCTGATGAAGCGCGGAGGTGGCTCAACCTGCGAAAAGAAACGAGTTGCTACGTAAGTCCGAGAACATGCTTTCCATGGTCTCTGAGCTCGCCTTTGGGACCGACATATCGGTAGAGAGTGACGCGCTCGATGCCGAGTTCCTTGCAGAGATCGGAAACTGAAGTATCGCGCTGGGCCATGGCGGCTTGCGCGAGACGCACCTGAGCTTTGGTGAGCGCGAATTTTCGTCCGCCCTTGCGACCGCGCGCTCTCGCGGAGGCGAGACCCGCCATGGTGCGCTCTCGGATCAGATCCCGCTCGAACTCGGCCAAGGTGGCGAAGATTCCGAACACCATGCGACCGGACGCAGTCGTGGTGTCGATCTGAGCGGGCACTGTTGCAAAGTTAGCGATGAGGCAGCC
>NZ_KV805201.1:0-1525 GCF_001811565.1 Corynebacterium sp. HMSC078A10
CCGGTGAACCCATCCATTGTCACCACCTGTATGTGCTCCCGGAAGCTGGGGTCGCGCTCTTTAAGTCACCCGCTGAGCACGTGGGCGGATCTGCCTGGTCGCATGTCTAACAAACGAGCAGGCCCACGCCCGTCCACCAGCGGGGTGAGGTCAACAAGTATGGTCACCAGGTTTGATGCCTGGCCTGGTTTTCTGGTGTGTTTCCATACGTGTTCATCGACTCCGAGGACGCGAACCCCGTCTAGGTGGCAGGGGTCGCCGTAGACAAGCTGGCGACAG
The DNA here is from genome assembly GCF_001811565.1 of Corynebacterium sp. HMSC078A10. Taxonomy (NCBI): domain Bacteria; kingdom Bacillati; phylum Actinomycetota; class Actinomycetes; order Mycobacteriales; family Corynebacteriaceae; genus Corynebacterium; species Corynebacterium sp. HMSC078A10. The sequence continues at coordinate 280 of NZ_KV805201.1, forward strand.
GCATCCAGTGCGACTTTATTGACCAGGTCCCATCCCACACCGAGTGCTTTGGCGGTAGCTGACACACTCATCCGGTCAATAGCAAGGCGCTGCAAGATCCAGCGGGTGACCCGATAAGTGAGTTTGGCGCCGTCATCCGCGCAGGTTAAAGATTCTTGGAAGATCTTTCTCTTACATGAGGCGGCTGTGCATAAGAATCTGGGGACTGTTACGTGCAGCCTAGTGGGGAATCCAACGACAGGAAGATCAACGAGTCGACGGGTGATGTGGTCGCGTAACTTTCCTGGCTGTCCGCAGTCCGGGCACACGCCGACAACGGTTACTGGCGTGGCCTCAATGATGGTCAACGCTCCGGCATCGGCAGCACCGGTGATGGCAAGTCCGATTTCCGCGGTACGGCAGATGGTGTCAGCAACGAGGTTTCCAGTAGGCTTCACAGTACGGGTCCCTGGTGGGTTTAGATGGTTGTGTAGGAACTTTCATCTTCACACCAGGGACCCCTACATGTTGTGGTGACCCGCCGAACCCGTCGAGCTCTACCTCACCCCCGCTACGCACCCCAAAACCGGAAGAGCCATCAAAGTCCCTTCTTGGAGGCCCTCGAAAGGCTGGGCAGCATTGCGCAGAAAGACAAGGTCATGGCGAACCTCTCAGCGGTCCGCTCGTGCGCCATCGCGATTGCTCACGATGACGCGTTAGCGCAAAAAGAAACGCCCGAGCATTAGCTCGGGCGTTTGCTCGTGGCTTACCCAACCACGGCCGTGGGGCCGGCTAGGTCCCTAGGAACACCTGGTGCTTAGGAGTCCTTGCGGCGGCTAGGACGCAGAATCAGAGCCGCACCAACGATGAGTGCCAGTGCCACACCAATGAGGCCCAGGACGTTAGCACCGGTGTTGGCAAGCTTGCCAGACGAGGTGCTCTTGGAAGAGGCCGGGGTGCTCGTGGTCGCGCTTGGCTGGCTGGCCTGGCTCGGCTGAGCACTCGGGGTCTGCTCGGACGTCGGCTGATTCTCCGCGCTCGGTGCCTTCGGTGCCTCTGGCGCCTTCGGCTCCTCAGGCTTCAGCGGCTCCACTGGCTTGGCCGGCTTCGTCGGCAGCTCCGGAAGGTGCGGAGGCTTAAAGAAGTGAGCCAATACCGGCGGGATAATCACCAGCGGGATGAGCGGCCACAGGCTACTGAGGTTCGGGATGCTCGAGGTGCCCGGCTTATCCGGCTCCTCAGACGGTTTCGGCGTCGGGTCCTCAGA
>NZ_KV805202.1:0-6544 GCF_001811565.1 Corynebacterium sp. HMSC078A10
CCGACGTGTCTACTTTCCGGGGGTCAGGCCCGGGTGTTGCATTCACCGCTTGAACCCGCCGGTCGACGCGCTAACCAATCGAAGCGCATTCCTGTGCAGACTGCAAAACCTCGGTCTTTCCAGAGAATGCGTGTGGTGCTTAAGTCTTCAGAAGAATCGTGGGGAGTCTAGTTTCAGAGTGAACTTTCTTTAGCATAGATGGCAATTAGTGAAGCCTCTACCCGGTTACGAGCGCCAGTAGTCCTCAGAATAGAGGACACATGAGCTTTGATTGTCCCAGGTGCTAAGTGCATAGATTGCGCGATCTCCGAATTGGTAGCGCCACGACTGAGCCGCACCAACACCTCTTGCTCTCTAGACGTAAGACGGCCAAACTTCTCCACAGCAGCTCGAACTTCTGCATAACGCGCAATCCTTTCAGGAGAAAGAAGCCTGCGTGCCACAGATGGGGAGAAAAAAGCCCCTCCCTCAGCAACCGCATGAACCGCAGTAAGCAAAAGCGACGGATCCCCCGCCTTTAGTACGAAACCATCTGCATCAAAACGAACAGCTTCCAACACATAATCGTCTTCACCAAAAGTAGTGACAATCACGCACGCTAGACGCTGTGGGCGTTGTCGAACTTTTCGCAACACATCTAAACCCGTCAGACCAGGCATCTGGATGTCCAAAAGTAAAACATCCGGTCGATACGCGTCAATCAAGTCCAGGGCCTCAGTACCGCTGGATGCCGAAGCTACCACGAAGATGGAAGAGTCAGATTCAAGCACACCCTTGATTCCAGCCTGTATAAGTGGATCATCGTCGACCACCATGACTCGCACTGGCTGCTTTTTACTACTCATCTGTCTTCTCCCCGAAGATAGTCCACCGACGACACCACATTCTCTTTGAAGCAAACCCGGTAAATATCTCCTGCAGAATCATCAAAAGTACGTGCCGTCACTGCATAATAATGGCACCCAGGTATGGGAAGGTCTCCCCGCCGAGGAGGAACCTCTCGGTCAGGTAATACACGTTCGATTTCTGCCTGATCACTACCCACCGTAATGCCTGCAAACTCTTCCGGAGGAAGCAACGCACGACTTTTCTGGAACGTAGACGCCACCTCAGTGCCAAGCAATCCAGCAACTATCAGGGAAGCGGTCAACAGCACTATCCGCTGCTGCGCATGTCTGATGCCCGGGTTAACCATCTCATTAGAAGCAGTAGACTCCTGGTCTTCAGTATTGATCAGGACACTTTGCTCGACTTGTAGAGGAATCGTCGCCTCGACCGAAAAAGTGCTCCTAGTTGCATCGACCTTTAGATCCCCGCCGCCGGCTCGAAGATCCCGAGTAAGCGCTGAAAGACCAACACCAGAGCTTCTATGCGCAACCTCTTGAACCGTCGTCGCATTAACCACTCGCGCTCGAAAGACCTCTCCAACTTCCACTAGATGAATGAAAATGTTTTCACCCGGTGCGTGCTTCATCGAATTAGTAATAGCCTCCTGGAGAAAACGGTAGAGAACTTTGTAGCCGCTTGTTTCTGCACAGATGCTGGTAGGTAAAGGATCAACAAAGATGGATGCCCCTGCATTTTGAGCATGTTTGATGAGCGCTTCGATAGAATCAGTTGCCCCGGGGGCAGGCTTGGCACCTAATCGGAGAGCAACAACTGAATCCCCCAACTGTTCGACTGCTTTGCCAAGGTCCTCGCGCGCAGAGGAGATGATGCTCCGAAGATTCTCGGGCAAAGCCGAATCCAGTTCGACGCGACTGAGATTCAAAGCTACAAGGCTGAGCGAATGGCCAAGTTCATCGTGCAAAGATTGGGCCAGTGAAAGCCGCTCAACAGATGCTTGACTTTGAAGATTAGCTACGTACTGGCGCCTTCGTAGATCTCGTTCCCGCTCAGCTCGTTTGCCCAGACTGACATACTGACGCACCGCTACCATGCACAGCCAGGGAATTCCCGCCCTGAGTATTGATGGGGGCAGTTCCCCCATCAGATAAAGCCAATGCCCGTCCTGCCAAATAGTTCTAGCCACACATGTGACTATCAAAACGACCAGTCCTGCTAGCCCAACGCTAACACCTCGTGATATCGCTCCAATTCCTACACCTAATGCTGTCAGAAAAGAAACTTCTAGGAGGCCAGGCTCTGGAACGGCTGCAATCAATCCAAAAAGTAAAGCGCAAACCATCTCCAAAAATCGCTGGGGATTTACGCGATTACGCAGAATCATATTCATAGTATGCCTGATAATCACCGTTCAGAGTACTGCCGATAGGGAGGCACTCGAGAAGTATTTCTATGCCAAAAGGCTTAGACAACTATGTCTCATCGGCAGATGTGTTGCCCATTAGACCCCCATAGCGTAAGTAACCGTGAACGAAATTGATACCCAAACACACATATCGAGATCAATAACAAGACGGTCCGGACTGAAGATGGGGATGGGATGGGCGTGGATTGTCACTATCGCGCTACTCATCGGCTCCGCTATCGCATTCCCTGAGCGACAATTTCTATATTCGTCGATCGTTACGACGGTTCCGCGTATACACCTTGAAACGCTGGTCACCCTCATAGCAAGTAAAGGGCTGCTTATCCTAGTGGCAACAGCGACAGTTGTCGGCCTCTGGTGTCTTGCTCGATCGCGTGAAAGACTTTCAGTGTTTGCTTGTGCGGGAGTCGGTGTTGTCATCGCATATTTGCTGAGCGAAGGAATAAAGATTCTCGTTTCCGAGCCGAGACCATGTGCAAGCAGTATGCTCACGACCGCACTCACATGCCCAGACCCAGGTGATTGGTCGTGGCCTTCAAATCATTCAGTGCTGGCCGCGGCATTTGCTACAGCTTGCGTTCTTGCGCTATCTCGTACTAAATGGATCGTGGTACCTGTGGCAATTGTGATCGCCAGCTCCCGAGTCGCAGCTGGGGTGCACTACGTCCATGATGTGTTATCCGGACTGGCTTTAGGCGTTGTCACAGTTTGTCTGGTAGTGGTCTTGCTCCACCCGGTCTGGGTTCGCTTTGCAAACTCTGAACAAAGCAGACTTCGACACGAAGGCGGCCAAGCGTGATTACCGTAAGCAGACTAACGAAACAGTATCGAACATTCTCAGCTATCAACGATCTCACATTCACTGTCCCTGATGGCGCCATCACAGGTTTCCTAGGCCCCAATGGCGCAGGAAAATCTACGACTATGAGATGCATGCTTGGCCTAGACTGCCCAACCGCAGGCAATGTTCTCATAGACGGGCGCAAGCTTTCCCAACACGCGCAGCCGGCTAGAGCCGCTGGGGCAGTTTTAGATACATCATGGTTTCATGCTGGACGTTCAGGTTTAGCACACCTCGAAGTTGTTGCTGCATCAGCCGGGCTACCTCGTTCAGCAGTTCATGCTGTTTTGGAAGAGGTGGGGATGTCATCAGCTGCGCGTCGTCCCATGGGAAAATACTCATTGGGAATGAAACAACGACTCGGAATCGCGACAGCAATGCTTGGTCGCCCCCGGAATCTTATTCTAGATGAACCAATGAACGGCCTAGACCCCGAAGGCATGCTGTGGATGCGTTCCTACTTAACGAATCTAGCTACCCAGGGACATGCGGTATTCATCTCTTCACATCTGTTAAGTGAAATCGAGACCTTAGCCGACCGGATCCTTATCATCGGTCAAGGCCACATTCTCGGTGAATGGAACATGAAAGACTTCGTTAATTCTTCCCAGAACACCATCATAGCTACCAATGATGATTCTCGTCTGATGGGTGAGTTACGAAATTTGGGTGTCGATGTCAACAAGCTTCCAAACGGGCTTGAAGTCTCGTTTAATCAACGGATCCCAAATGTATTGGCACTGTCTCGTAAATGCCACGACGCGGACATTCTTATCACTAGCTTGGGTTCTAGCACTTCCACTTTGCAACAAGCCTTCCTAGAGCTTACTGCCACATCATCAGACTTTAACGCAAGAAGGTTTCAACCATGATTGCTGCTTTCCGCGCCGAACTGCGCCGTCTTATTTCTCTTCGCTCGACGGGTGTCTATGCGGTAATGCTTCTTGGCTGTTTTTTCGGACCGATCATCATCATGGCAGCAGTCTATGATGCCGAATACCAAGGACCTATCGATGCCAGTGATATTGGCAAATGTATCAGCATATTTCATGTTTTGGCGATAATCTTTAGTGGGGCATACACAGCTACCGAGATTCGATCTGGGTCCACAGCGATAGCTTTTCTCACTCAAACTTCTCGGTATTTGTCTTTGGTGGCGCACTATGTCGTCGAAGGTGTCTTTCTGGTCTGTGCATTTGCGATTGGTATACCGCTGGCCCTATTAGCTGGGATGTTGTACCCAGATGGATTGGAAATAGGCGTGGGAGCGCTACCGTATTGGGGGCTTTATTTGGGCATCGTATTGGTATGGTCATCGATGGCTACCTCTATCGCTGTTATTACGCGCTCTGTAGCTGCAGCCGTAGCGACCCCGATCACCTGGATGTTACTCATTGAACAACTCTTGGCGCAGATCCCAATGTTCGACGCTATAACGCCTTGGCTTCCGTTCGCGGCTTCCCACTCGCTGCTGGCTAGATCGTTGGGCGAGGCCACTAGTGTCTATCCAGCGCTTGCAACCGCGTTCGCTATCCTATCTCCTGCTTTCTTATTAGGAGTCTTGTCGTTCACCCTGCACTGCAAGCGTGATGCGCCCTAATTGGGATTTGATCTAGGTTACGAAACTCTCGGAGAGTCTGCTTTAGCAATAACTGGTTTGAAGCCTGCGGTTAGAGTGACCACTTTCTCCAGTGAAGGGATCGATCTACCAGGTCAAGACGGGAAGGTTGAGATTTTAGATCACCAGCTGCACCGCGTTTCGTCATAAATGAAGTGAAGTGCCCCGGGTTTTGTTCCTAGGCATTTGCCTTGATTTCTATTATTTCTTGGGTCGGGTTTGTTGCCCAAAACTCTGACTCAACCTCAGCAGGCGTGCGATAGTCGAGATTCTGATGGAGTCTGGTCCATCTGAACTGGCCCCCGAAAGTTGGACTGGTTTAATTCTAGGCGGTTAGGGCTTCAAGGGTCTGATTTCGATATTGCATCGGGGTTAGACCCTTGAGTCGTTGTTGGATGCGTTCGGTGTTGTACCACCGGATGTACTCGTCGATTGCCTGGTTGAACTCTGCGACGGTGTCGAAGGCTTCTCCGTGGTACATCTCGGTTTTCAGGTGGCCGAAGAAGTTCTCCATGACCGCGTTGTCGTAGCAGTTGCCTTTGCGTGACATCGATTGGACTCCCTGGTGCTGGCTAATCAGGGTGCGCCATGATGAGTGCTGGTATTGGAATCCTTGATCGGTGTGGATCATCCAGCCCGGCTCTGGAGCACACGCTTTGATCGCCTGCGCCAACGAAGCCGAGGTAAACGCTGTAGACGGCGATGTGGCCACTGTGTGGGCGACGATTGAGCGGTCGAACAGGTCCATCACCGGTGAGAGATACACCTTGCGGCCAGCGACTTTGAACTCGGTGACGTCGCTGACGAAGACAGTGTTGAGCCTATCGGGGGTGAAGTTGCGCTCGAGTGTGTTCTCAGCGATGTAGCTGATTGTGCCAGTGTAGGAGATGTAGGGCCTGCGCTGGCGGATCTTGGCTTTCAAGCCCATGGCGCGCATGAGCTTGTAGACAAGTTTGTGGTTGACCACCCAGCCCTGGTTACGCAGGTCGAGCAGTACCCGCCGGTAGCCGTAGCGGTGTTTGTTGCGCTGAAAACTGTCCCGGATCGCTTGTTTGAGCTCGGCATGTTTATCCGGTGCGGTGAGTCGTTTTTGGTGGTAGAAGAATGTCGAGCGTGCCATGCCGGCCGCATCCAGGAGGTAGTCCAAGCGGTGGTGTGACTTGAGGATGACGATTGCCTGGGCTTTCAGGCGTGTCCCTGGTTCCTCAAGTCTCGCAATTTTTTTAAGTAGGCGTTTTCCGCTTCCAGCCGCTCAACCTGGCGGCGAAGCTTTTCCTCTTCCGTGAGGCGTTTCGGCCCAGCCGATCCTTTGGGCCTGCCCTTCGGCTTCGGGCGCAGAGCCTCGTCGCCGCCTCTGCGCCACTTAGCCACCCAGTCCTTGACGAGGTGGTCGGATGAAAGATTGAACTCTCGGGCAAGATCCATCATCGACTCACCCGCAAGATGACGTTCTACAACTTCCTTCTTCGCCTCGAAGGAGTAGTGCTGCTTGTTTGGTTTCTCCACGAGACATAGTCTGCCACGCAGTTGGAAACGACGATAAAGTCTACGCGTTGCGTCTCTCGAGACACCGACAACACGAGCAGCGGCTCGGCAACCCATTCCCTGCTCGAAAAGCTCCACTAACTGCTCACGCTGAACTTCACTCAGCGAACTACGTGCTCTCAAAGAAAATGCTCCCCACTAGTTGTTGGCAACTGATTTCTCAGTCCAACTAATGGGGAGCAGTTCAGAATCCGGGGCGCTTTTTCGCTATTTATTCCACGCTTTCTTGACCGTAGCCACAGGCGGGCGCAGGCACTACGTGCCGGAG
>NZ_KV805203.1:0-335 GCF_001811565.1 Corynebacterium sp. HMSC078A10
AAGTCGTGTGGTCCCCCTTCTCCCGAAGTTACGGGGGCATTTTGCCGAGTTCCTTAACCACAGTTCACCCGAACGCCTTAGTATTTTCAACCTGACCACCTGTGTCGGTTTAGGGTACGGGCCATACATCCACATCGCTAGAGGCTTTTCTCGACAGTACTAGATCACCAACTTCACCCACATTTGGGCTACGCATCACGCCTCAGGTACACGGTGTGCGGATTTGCCTACACACCACCTCACACGCTTACACCAACAATCCACTAAGCGGCATGGCTACTACACTGTGTCACCCCATCACTTGAACCACACATCAGGCCCCACGACATCAACAA
>NZ_KV805204.1:0-39650 GCF_001811565.1 Corynebacterium sp. HMSC078A10
GGCGTCGGGTCCTCAGACGGTTCCGGCGTCGGCTCGTCAACCATGGTTGGGTTTTCGAGCGTAACCTTAACAGGCTTGTCGCCTTCGATCGTCACGGTGATTTCCTCGCCGGACTCTTCGCCAGCAGTGAACTTGGGTTCGCCGTAGGTGACCTTCTTGCCGCCTTCGGTTTCGACGTCAGCTGGCTTTTCTTCGGTCAGGCGGACCTTGGTGCCTGCAGGAACGTCCTCAGGCAGGGACACGGTCTCGTCGTTCTTGACGGTGAGGGTGCCGGTTTTCTTTTCGCCATCGAGTTCGTAGGAGTACTTGACGTTGTACTCGGTGTCTGCAGGAACGAGGGCAGCACCGTCGCCGGTTACTGTCTTGATAACGGACAGGTTGCCGTTCTGGACCTTCTTCTCAGCCTTGTTGACGAGGTTGAGCTTGACCGGCTCATTCGTCTCGGGCGTCACGCTGAACGAACCGTCTTCGTTCTTGGTTACGCCGTCACCGGTGATCTCATAGTCGCTCCACTCGATACCGTCAATCTCTGGAAGGTTGACTTCCGTGATCTTGAACTCGGTGCCGATCTTGTAGCGCTTGGAGTTAACGCGGTTCTCTTCACCAGCTTCGAGCTCGAGGGTGTCCTCTTCATCTGCGGCGGTGTACTTCACGGTGTACTTGGTGCCTGCTGGCACCTCTTCTGCACCGTTACCTTCAACTGTCTTGGCGATGGAGAAGCGGGTGTATTCCTTACCGGAACCAGTACCGCCACCGATTGCGGTGTAGGTGAAAGTCGCCTCAGCGTCCCTGCCGTTGACCTTTGCGGTGTTCTTGAAGACATCGCCTTCGAAGGCCTTGCCGTCCATCTTGGTCCAGTAAAGGACGCGGTACTGGACGCGCTTATCGGTTGGAACGTTCTTCACCGTGACGGTGAAGTGGGTGCTGCCTTCAGCAAGGTCGGTCTCGAAGTCAGCTGAGTCAACAGGTTTCCAGTCTTCACCTTCAACGAAAGTGCCGTCCTCGGCAACGTTGCGGTATTCGACCTCAACACCGAAGTCGTTGGTCTTGTGACGCTCGAACTCGGTGTTATCCACGATCGAGTCAGTAACGGTCACGGTGCCGTCTTCGGCGACGGTGTTAGGGAACTGGATACCCCAAGCTATCAAGTCGTCAGCGATCTTGGTGCGTGCGCTGTACTTGTATGGGTCATTGGATGCGTATCCAGGACCAACGCGGCCGATGCCGCCGTCACCTGGGATTGGAACAGGGACAGTCTTGCCGTCGATGATGAAATCGGCGGTGCTGTTGTCGCTCTGCTCGTCAAGGGTTGCGAGGAACCACAGTTCGCCGCCGACGTCTTCCTTGCCGTTGACAAAGTCAGTCAGGGTGCAGGTGACAACTGGCGCTGGGTCGTTCGTAACCTTACAGTTAGCAACGGTTTCGCCTGTTTCCTTATCCGGAACCGCGAACTCACCGTTACCGTAGTTAGAGAATTCCTTCGGCAGGGTCATGCCGAAAGTCTCGCCAGCCTGTGCTCCGTTTGGAACGTTCCACTTTGCCGTGACTTTTACTTCGTCATCGACACGTGCCTGGCCGCCATCTTTACCGTTGAACGTCACGTTGACGTCGGAGATGGCGCCTGGGTAGTCGAATTCCTCGGTCGCGTTAGCTGGACCGACGCCGACGATCAGGTACATCGCCGTCAGGCACAATGTTAAGAGCAGGCCGCCAAGGCTGCGTTTCTTTAGTTTCATAAGTTTATCTTTCTGCGGTGATAAGTCCGCGAAGACTGCGACTCATCTGATGTCCTTATCAGTTGCGGGCACACTTTCCATAGCAACAAACACCAGACGATGCCTGTCAGTGCGATCTGTTGCTACTTACAAACTTGATTATAGCATGTGAGCATACTGCAAACATCACGAAGATACACTTAATGTGCCGTGCGATGCGGTATGTCGGCATCGCTACAGCTTTTGAAGGGTTGCGACCATCGCTTCGAGTGCGTTTTACACAATGGGCCGAGGCTTGCCCATGTTGAAGCTCACCCTGCCCTTGCCGGTCCGCCCGGTGGCCGCACCGTCGTTCATAACCCCACAGGAGAGAAAACCTCCGCTCTTATTCCTAAGGTTGGTTTATCTTGGACCGGCCTGCGCCTTACTGGTCTTGTATGACGTCGTGACGCACGATGGTCTGGTCACGGCCAGGGCCGACACCAATGTAGGAGATGCGACAGCCGGAGAGCTCCTCTAGGCGCAGGACGTAATCCTGTGCCTTCTGCGGGAGATCCTCAAACGTCTGACAATTAGTAATGTCCTCATCCCAGCCCGGCATGGTCTCAAAAATGGGCTCGCCGTGGTGGAACTCAGACTGGGTCAGCGGCATCTCGTCGTAGCGCTTGCCGTCAACGTCATAGGCCACGCAGATGGGAATCTCACCAATACCGGTGAGCACGTCCAGCTTGGTCAGGAAGTAGTCTGTGAAACCATTGACGCGGGTGGCGTAGCGGGCAATCACAGAGTCGTACCAGCCACAGCGACGCTTGCGACCGGTGTTGACGCCGATTTCACCGCCGGTGGTCTGCAGGTACTCGCCCCACTTATCGAAAAGCTCCGTGGGGAACGGACCAGCGCCCACGCGAGTGGTGTAAGCCTTGATGATGCCAAGGGAAGTCTTAATGCGTGTCGGGCCAATGCCGGAGCCCACAGCAGCACCGCCCGCAGTCGGATTCGATGATGTCACGAACGGGTAGGTGCCGTGGTCAACATCCAGCATGGTGGCCTGGCCGCCCTCCATGAGAACGTGCTTGCCCTCATCCAATGCCTGGTTCAGTTCCAGCTCAGCCTCAATCACCATTGGGCGCAGGCGCTCGCGGTAGCTCAGGAAGTACTCCACCACCTGCTCCGGCTCAATGGCCTTGCGGTTGTACATCTTCACCAGCATCTGGTTCTTGATGTCCAGGGCGGACTCAACCTTCTGGCGCAGGATGGATTCATCGAAGATGTCCTGCACACGGATACCGATGCGGGCTACCTTGTCGGCATAAGCCGGGCCGATGCCGCGGCCGGTGGTGCCGATGGCGCGCTTGCCCAGGAAGCGCTCCTGCACGCGGTCCAAGGTCTGATGGTACGGCGCCACAAGGTGGGCGTTGGCGGAAATCTTCAGTCGCGAGGCGTTTGCGCCGCGGGCTTCGAGGCCGTCGATCTCATCGAAGAGGGCCTCCAGGTTAATCACCACACCGTTGCCCAAGACTGGGGTGGCGTTTTCAGAAAGAATGCCGGCGGGAAGGAGCTTTAGCTCGTACTTCTCGCCGCCGACCACGACGGTGTGGCCGGCATTGTTACCGCCGTTGGGCTTCACTACGTAATCGACTTTGCCGCCGAGGATGTCGGTAGCCTTGCCCTTGCCTTCATCGCCCCACTGGGCGCCGACGATGACGATCGCTGCCATGTTTGGTGTCACTTCCTATTTATTGAAGTCAAATACGCACCTACTTTACCCGTCACGGCGGTTAAGCGTTGAGTTTGTGACATGGTCATCAAGATTTGCTGTACTGGCGGGGCTTGACAGAGTCCGCAGTAGGTTCGGAACGTGATTGGCTAGGCGGTTTCGGTGGCCGAATCGTTGCCGCCAGAGCCCTCGTTATCGAAGTAGATGGTGTCATTGGTGAACATCAGGCGCGACTTGTCTGGGGTGCTGACGATGATGCTGTCATCAACAACAGCGATTTGGCCTTCGACGTCACCAACGCCGATTCGGTAGAGCCCGTTGCCTTCAATCTTCGTGCCGTTAGTTGGGATTTCATCGTCATACTGAGTGAACTCAGTACTGCCCTCTAGCGGCAGGAAGGTCACTAAGTTGAATTCCATCCCCTCCGGCATTGGGGTCTTGGCCCCCTTGATGGCCCAAGTCCCGCCGTCGCCATGCGCACAGTCAATGGCGTTGTTTTCCTCAATAATGCCGCAGACCATGTTCCAGCCGTCGGCGGAGATAGTGAAGAGCTCTTCGCCGCGGAGGTCTTCTTCATCTTTGGCCAAATCTGCGGACTCAGTCGGTTCCGAGTCCACGTCAATGAAGAATATGTCCGAGTTCACGCCATCGAAGGAGCTTTCCATGGACGTAGCTTCGACACCTGGGCGCTTGTTTACTTTGCCCTCAACTCCGACGATGTCACCATCGGTCTTGGACTCATAGGTATAGCCCTCACCGTCCTCCTCTACCTCTAAGGAAGAGGACGTGATGTAGAGAGCATCCTCGTCCTTAAGTTCGCCCTTGGAGAAGAAGACGGGGACTTTGACGTTCTCCCCATCAAACTCGCCTTCCAGCACCACGTAGCTGAGGAATTTGCAGGGATCGTATTCATCCTCACCGACACTGACGTTCTCAAACTTCTCGGTGGAGCCCTTCACATAGGCTTCTTCATTCTCCAGGACCTTGCTGAGTTCGGTGTCCTCGAGTTCTTTCTTCTCATCACAATCAGCGTTGGTGCTTGATGAGGATGCACTGCTGGATGTCGACGTGGCCGTCGAAGAAGTAGTCGTCGCAGAACTCGTCACGGACTCGGCGGCGGCCTCGGTGAATCCCGGCTCCTCAGCTTCCCTCAGGGAACCGCCGATGAAGCTGCACGAACTCATCACAAGACCAGCGGCGGATACAAGCGCAAGGGTTGTCATACGGGCGGACATGGTGATTACCTCCAGCTGTTAGACAAAGAAGAATTGAGTGGAAGAGTTGAGTATTAAGAAGTTTGGCGTTGTCTTGGAGCCTACTGGCAGAATGTGATGTGCACTACTTTTCTGGGGAAAGCTCCGCTGCTCGTGCATCACTGAAGGTGCTTTTTAGCCAAGCTCTCCCAACGCTTCTATGCTTCTTGTATGATCTGTGCGCTTGTAGACTGCGGCGGCCACCTCACCAACGCCCACACCACTGCTCTGGTTGGGGCTGCCCAGCATGGAGTTCGTGTCGAACACTTCCGCTTCGCGGAGGTTCCCACCCGGCAAGAGTTGAAGGCTATTGATGCGCTGGCCAGGGAGATCCTTCCGGAAGACCCCACCCCATCGCTGGATGAGATTGCCGCGCAGCCAGACGTGAGCCACCTCGGCGCACCGGGGCCAGCACCCCAGGCCCCGTTCCTGAGCGAAACGCTGCGCGTTGTGGTCATTGGCAACGACGCTGCGCTTAGCGCCGTGCTGACCCGCATGATGCGGGCTGACTACCTATGGGCCGAGGTGGGCTACGTTCCCACCGGGGAGCACTCCACCGCGGCGATGAATTGGGGCTTAAAAGCTAGCGAAACGGGCCAGGGCCGCCAGGGGCTCGGCGACCATGGAGCAGTGATGGAGGAGGCGCTCTCCTTTGCCATGACCGCGCCCGTCAAGCCGGCGCCGCTTATCCGCAATGACGCGGGCCTCGCCGTGGCGGGCTCGGCAACGATTGCGGAGTGGTCGAACGAGGAGATCACTGGTGAGATCATCGTTGACGATGCCGTGCTGCTGCGCGCGGACCGCGAGAAGGATGTCTTCGGCGCAAAGCTCGTGCCGATGACGGATGCGCCGGGCATCGTGGCGGCAAAGGCGGTGACCAGTTTTGAAGCGGACGAAGCGCCGCGTCGTGGGCTCCTCGCCCGCCTGCGCAAGCCTGCCCAACCTGGGCAGCTCGACCCCGCCAGCGTCATGCAAGGCCGGGCGGTACAGGCTGGCGGGCCTTCGCTCAGCGTCAGCGTTGATGGAGTCCGCGCCAAGCGGCCGGTCAAGCGCGTGACGTTCTACCGCCACCTGCGGGACCTACAGATAGTGCGGCCCTAGGCAAGTAGGGCCCTAGTTCTCTTCCCAGACCTCCGGCGGGTAGGCCGGGTGCTTGGAGGTGGGCACGAGTTGTGCCACGGCTGACTCGCGCGACATGCCACACACCATGAGCAGGTCCACGATGATGGAGCGCGTCTGTGCCAGCACAGCATAGGCGGAGAGTACGGCTTCCTCGCCGGCGATGTCCATCGAGCAGCGCGCCCCCAGCTGGCGTAGGCGGTTGACTATCTCAGGAATGGCGTGCGCCTCATCCACGCGGCGCTCACGCGCGGTTTGGTGGGTATAGAGATCGGAAAGCTTCATCGTGATGTCAGCGAGTTCATCGATGATCTCAACTTGCTCGGCCGTGGCCTGGTCGCCGTCCTCGGCGAGCACGAGCGCACGGCGGGAGAGCACGCGGGTGCCGCGGACCATGTTGTCAACAGGAGTGAGAATGCGTTCCAGGGAGCGCACGGTGCGCTGCGTGCTCCACAGGAAGGGTGATAACCGTGCGGTTTCCGCGCCGCCCTTGGTGGCGTTGAGCATGTTGTTGATGTCATCCTGCGTGCCGCGCACGGCATCGCGGGCCTCCGTGATGGTCTCGGGATCGTTTTCTTCCAGCCCCTTAGCCACGTCGGAGAGGACCAGGGAGGTAATGCCCAAGACCTTCGAGACTTCCGAGCGTCCCGCGCGCAAGGGAGAGGATGGAATCAACACGATCATCGTGATGCCAATGACCGCACCGATGATGGCGTCAACAGCGCGGGAGAGACCACCCATATCTTCCGGGGGAAGGATGGTGGCGATAAGGATGGCGGCGATGACGATCTGGTTGCTCACCATCTGCGAGCCCGTAACAAAGGAGCCGATCACCAGGGCGAGGCCGATGATGATGGTCATGTGGATGGGGCCGGTCCCGAGGGCGTCGACAAGCAACGTGCCCACCAGCACGCCCACGATGCCGCCGATGGACATGTCGACTGCGCGCTTCAGGCGGTCGCTGCCCGATAGACCAAGGATGATGATGACGGCCATCGGAGCAAAGAAGGGCTGCTCGTGGCCGAAGAAATCGTGCGCAACATAAAAGGCCAAACCCGCGCCCAGCGTGCACTGAATCATGAACACGAGCCGGTTGCGGATGCGCGTGAGGCGCGCCTTGAGCGACTTATCCACCAACCGCAACTGCTCGCGGGTGGTCTTGCGAACGCGTTTGACGGTACTCGACGAATTCGACGATGACTCTTGCGCTTCCATGACTCCGGTATTTTACGCGTTCTGGCGGCAGGTTTGGACGAACAAAGCCACCCCTTTGAGGTCAAGGGGTGGCTTGGTGACATGTACTGACGCCACTTAGAGCCTGCGGCTGCTAAGCAGCGGCGTCCAGGAGGCGCCGGTGTCAGCTGGGCAGTGGATTACTTAGAAACGGTCTTGCCCACGGAGTGCAGGTCGGTGCAGGCCTCAACCACGCGGTCAGCCATGCCCTGCTCAGCCTTCTTCATGTAGGAGCGCGGGTCGTAGACCTTCTTGTTGCCCACCTCGCCGTCGATCTTGAAGACGCCGTCGTAGTTGGCGAACATGTGGCGTGCAACCGGGTTGGTGAAGGCGTACTGGGTATCGGTGTCAACGTTCATCTTGATGACGCCGTAGCGCAGGGCCTCCTCGATCTTCTCCTTCTCGGAGCCGGAGCCACCGTGGAAGACGAAGTCGAAGGGCTGGGAGCCTTCTTCCAGGCCGAGCTTCTTGACAGCAACCTTCTGGCCCTCGTCGAGGACCTCCGGGCGCAGCTTCACGTTGCCCGGCTTGTAGACGCCGTGGACGTTGCCGAAGGTAGCGGCCAGCAGGTAGCGGCCCTTCTCGCCGGTACCGAGGGCATCGACGGTCTTCTCAAAGTCCTCCGGGGAGGTGTAGAGGTTAGCGCCGGCCTTAGCCTCAACGCCGTCCTCTTCGCCGCCGACGACGCCGATCTCAACCTCGAGGATGATGTTGGCGTTGTGGGCCTTCTCCAGGAGCTCCTGGGCGATCACAAGGTTCTCATCGATCGGGATAGCGGAGCCATCCCACATGTGGGACTGGAAGAGCGGAAGCTCGCCGCGGTCAACGCGCTCCTGGGAGAAGGCGATCAGCGGGCGCACGTACTCATCCAGAACTTCCTTCTGGCAGTGGTCAGTGTGCAGCGCAACGTTAATGCCGTAGTTCTTGGCAGCCTCGTGAGCGAAGGCAGCCAGGGCCTTGGCGCCGGCAACCTTGTTCTTCACGGACAGGCCCGAACCGAACTCGGCGCCGCCGGTGGAGAACTGGATGATGCCGTCGGACTCAGCCTCGGCGAAGCCGCGGAGAGCGGCGTTGATGGTTTCGGAGGAGGTGCAGTTAATTGCCGGGAATGCGAAGCCGCCCTTCTTGGCGGTATCCAGCATCTGGTTATAAACCTCAGGGGTTGCAATAGGCATGAAATTCCATCCTTTGGAGTTGCTGTGCAGTAAGCCGTGCCGTCTCACAAACCAGCGAAACAACACGTTCCAACACCCAAGTATGCCTGTTATTGTGGTTTTCCGCCGCGAGATGAGGTGTGACCTCACTTAAACCGCGTCGGGCACGGGCATTCCCAACCCGCCTAGCTGGGACAATGCCGCTTTTATTTGGATTCTGACTTGTACTTCACAATCCGGGTGCAGGCCTCCAACAACATCCAACCGGACAATTGAACGGACAAATCGCGCTCAGCCACGCGGATGATGCCCATCTTCTGGCTCAATGACGTAGGCCCGAAACCGTAGTTATGAGGCAGCTTCGCGTCCGCAGTCCAATCGGAGCCGAAGATGGGCAGGCCGTCCACTTCTAGACGGTGTTCCCACACGGATTCCGCCGAGGCCGTCACGAGGCGAGCGGCCAGCTTCTTCGTCGCGCGGTTGGCCGGGGAATCGCCCGGCAGGCGCACGGCGACGTCCGCGAGGTAGCGGGCCAGGATGCCTTTGAAGAGGCCGCCGTCGCCGTCGCCAGTCTGCCAGTCGATGACACCCGTGTACGTCGCCATGCCCGTGGCCACTGCTTGGACAAGGCCACGGATGCGCGTGGTGTAATCCATCATGTCCGCGGCGAGCTCGGCCTCATGGACGGAGTCGATATCCTCCACGGAGCGCAGGCCGGTCTTCTCCCGCAGCGCCAGCACGATTTCCAAGCAGGCACCGAGCACCACGCCCTGGCAGTAGGGGTGGATGTTGCGGACGATCTCCTGCCCATCCATACGCATGCGGATGCCGTCCATGACGAAGCCATCGTCATCGATGAGGTGATCGTAGATCCAGTCCACGATGTGGCGGGCCTCCTCCACGCGCCCCATGCGGGCCAGCATAATGGCGCCCGGGCCGTTGGAGGGGACATTGAGGAAGGTCTCGCCTTCACGCCAGGGCAGCACGCCTACTTGGGAGTCGATGCCATCGCGGATGTTGTTCTGCAGGGTGCCCAGCTTCTTATAGGGGCGCTGCTTCTTGAGCTCACCGGCCCGGGCGATGGCCAGGGCGAGCCATGCTTTGTCGTCGTAGTAGCGGTTCTTCGTCAGCGCGCGGAGGTTGCGCACGTGAATTCCCCGGATAGTGTCAGCGATGCGCGCGCGGCGGGCCTTGGTGTTTTTGCGCAGGGCGGCATCAACAAGACAGTCCAGATAATGCGCCTGCCACCAATAGTGCCAGTGCACAAAGAGCGATTCCTTGGTGGTGGGTGGCCAACTCACTACGGCAAGGTTGGTACGGGGCAAGCCCCACACGGCCTGCGCGTGGCGCTCATTGATGGCTGTTTCCGCAAGGTCGGCGCGGTGGGACCATTTCTCTAACACTTTTGTCTCATCATTCTCACAATGTGAATTCGTTACCTAGATGTAAACACAGTGCGCGGGATCTCACCAAGCTTTTGATAAATCGGCGTGCTGTCGAATCCATGCATGCATGGCGATGCCCGCGGCCACGCCCGCGTTGATGGAGCGAGTAGAACCAAATTGCGCGATTGAGCAGGTCATCACCGCTGCGTCCTGGGCTTCCGGACTGACACCCGGGCCTTCCTGCCCGAAGAGGAGCAGACAGCGCTCGGGCAGCTCCGCGGTTTCTAGGGGGACACACCCGGGGGTGTTATCGATGGCCACGACGGTCAGGTCTTGGTCGGCCGCCCAGGCCATCAGTTCGCTCACGTCCGCGTGGTGCATGAGGTGCTGGTACCTGTCGGTGACCATGGCGCCGCGTCGGTTCCAGCGGCGGCGGCCCACGATGTGGACGGTATCGACGGCAAAGGCGTTGGCGGTGCGCACCACCGTTCCGATGTTGGAATCGTTCTCGAAGTTCTCGATGGCGATGTGCAGGGCGTGCCGGCGCTTATCGATATCCTCCCGAATCGCCTCGCGCGTCCAATAACGGTAGGCGTCGACGACGTTGCGGCGATCCCCCTCCGCGAGCAGTTCGGGATCGTATTTCTCCGCTTCGGGGCCTTCCGGCAGCGGGCCTTCCCAGGGGCCAACGCCGTGGCGGCCCTCATTCCACTCGGTGGGGCCTTTGGCCTCCGCTTCTTCCTCGGGATTAGGCAAGGTCCAGGTCCTCGAGGCCCAGCAGGTAGCGGTATTCCAGCCCCTCAGCGGCGATGGCTGCGCCGGCGTCGGTATTGCGGTCCACCACGGTGGCCACGCCAACAACCTCGGCGCCTGCCTTGCGAAGAGCCTTCACCGCGGTCAGCGGCGAGTTGCCAGTCGTGGTGGTGTCCTCGACAACGAGCACCTTCTGGCCCTCAACGTTGAAGCCCTCGATCTGGCGCTGCATGCCGTGCTTCTTGGCTTCCTTGCGGACGACGAAGGCATCGATATCGCGACCGTCAGCGTGCATGATGGCCAACCCGACCGGGTCCGCGCCCATGGTCAGACCGCCGGCGGCGGCGTAATCCCAGTCGGCGGTGAGCTCACGCAGCAGCGCGCCGATAAGCCGCGAGGCCTCGTGCTGCAGGGTGGCGCGGCGCAGGTCCACGTAGTAATCGGCCTCCTTGCCGGAGGACAACGTGACTTTGCCGTGGACGACGGCCAGCTCCTTCACCAGCTCTGCTAGGCGTTGCTTCTTCTGCTGATCCAGGCTCATCGCTCGCTCCTTAAAATCTGTGGCTTTATAGCCTTGAAAAATCCGCCCTGTAGTTTACCCTCTTGCCGCACGGTTGCCCGCGACTAGTGCTGGTGCCGGGATGGCAGGCCTAGTCGAAGATGGAGGAGCCGCCGTCGAAACGGCGTGGGAGGCGAGCCTGGTTATTTTCGGGGGCGGGGTGTTCGTGGCCGTCGGCAATCGCGTCCACCTCGTCCGCACCCAAGCTGGAATGGTCGATGGTGCCGCGGGCTTCGCTGGTGGTGCGGCTCGGCATGACCACCGGCTCGGTGGGGCGCTGGATGGTCGGGGTGTCGAGGGAATCATCACGATCCGGAACTGCCGTGGGCCCGGTCGGCTCCGGTTGCGGGGGCTCCGGGATATCGCGGCTCGGGTCGAGCTCATCAACGCGCAGCACTTGGGCAGCCTCGGAGCGCGGTGGGAGCACGCGGGCGGAATCGGCGAGCGTGGCCAGTGGCTCGAGCAGCTCTTCCCACTCTGCGCTGCGCGCCTGCCGGGTGGTCTGGGCAAGCGCCCACTCCCCCTCCATCCACACGGCGGTCACCTCGGCGGGAAGGCGGCTCAGCGCGTCGGTGACGCGGGCATCGATGAGGCGCTGTCCCACGCCGGCGTCGGTGGCGAAGACCTCGAAGCCTTCCTCCTCACGCACGTACACCAGATCCTCAGAATGGTTCTCCGCTTCCTCGCCTGCTCGGCGGAAATCCACAACAATGTCGGAGGCCGCGCCGGTGCGCATGGCCATAACTGGGATTGAGCCCATGTCGAAGAGCAGCGTCTCATGGCCACGGACGTTTCCGGCCACGATGTCCCGGGGTTCCTGGCCGCGGGCGGCTGCGCCGCGGGTCCACTCATCGGCCAGGTAGGAATCGTGCTTGATGTATTCCCAGCCGCGCTGCTGGCCAAAGGCCTTGCGCTCGCGGCGGGCGCTGCCCGGCACGAGGTGCCTGGCGCGCTCTGCGCGCTCGGCAAAGCTGTGCGCTGGTGCCGGTTCTGTGCTTGCTTCTACGGCCGGCTCTGCCTCAGGCTCTGGGGTGGTTTCCGGCTCGGTTGCGATGGCGGGCTCTACTGTGGGCTCGGGTTCTTCGGCGAGCACAGGTTCGGCCTCGGGCTCTGGGTAGGCCTCTGCGGTTGCTTCGGGCTCAGCGGATTCAGGCTCGGCAGCTTCAGGGGCCGCGGCATCGGCTGCGCCGTCGGCAGAATCGGTGGCAATAACGTCGGCAGAGGCGCCGGTATCGGTGAGGGTGTCGGTTGCTGCATCACCGGCGGAGTGCGCGGCGCGCTGGCGCTGATCCAACCAGAGCACGATGAGACCAGCTGCGAGCGCGAGGGCGGCGAGGGATAAGAGTACGAAAGGCATCATTGACCGACTCTAATCGCCCGGCGCGCCCCATTCGCGCTGACGCGCTGGTCACGCGCGGATTCTAGACGTGCTCGCGGTCCCCGCGCTCCACGGGATTGCGCGGATTGGCCGACCACTGCGACCATCCGCCCACGAAGTGGCGCAGGCCGGTAAAGCCCACGTGCTCCAGAACGGCAATGGTGAGCGCGGAGTGGTTGCCGGAACCGGAGTAGATGATGGCGCCGTCCACGTTCTCCTTAGTCACGCCGTGCTGGTCAAGGATTTCCAGGATTTCTTCCTTGGACTTCCACACGGTGATGTCCTGCGTGTGGAAGAGGCGCTCGGGCAGGTTAACCGCGCCCGGGATGTGGCCGGCCTTCAGGTCGAGGTTCTCGCGGCGGCCGGCGAAGCGGTTGCGCGTTCGAACGTCGAGAAGCAGGCCCTTGTGTTCCTTGACTTCATCGATGGTGACCGTGGGCATCGAGCCCGGCTTCACTTTAAGGTTCGAGGTCATGCCCAGGTTGCCCGGGCCGGTGAGCGTGGGCATTGCCTGGGCGCGCCAGTTGGACAGGCCGCCGTCGAGAATGCGGACATTCTGGATGCCCGCCCAGCGCAGCGTCCACCACGCGCGGCCGGCGAAGAGGCCGCGGCCTTCGTCGTAGACCACGACCTCGCTATCCTCACGCAGGCCCCAGTGATCGATCCACTCTTGAATCTTCTCGGTCTGTGGGAGTGGGTTGCGCCCGACCTTGGAACCCGGCAGGCCCACGAAGGCTGACGCGGCGTCCGCGTACTGGGCGGTTGGAATGTGAAGGGAAGAAAAGAGATTGAAGGCCTCGCCTTCCCCTGGGGCCCAGAGGGAAGCGAGGATGGTCGTCTTGTCACCGCGGTAAATCTTCTCACTCAGCTCGTGAGGGGAGATCAAAATGCTCATGCCCCCAGATCATAGGGGCATGAGCGGGTGCTGGCGACCGGTGAGCGCGGTGAGCACTTATCGTGCTCACCGGTTTAGGCGGCGCCTTAGGCGGTGCGGGCAGCTAGGTCGAGGTGCTCGCCGCCGTCGGCAACGTCAACGTGCACGGTATCGCCGTCCACGATGTCACCCGCCAAGAGCTTCTTGGCGAGCTGGTCACCGATGGCCTGCTGGATCAGGCGGCGCAGCGGGCGGGCACCGTAGGCCGGG
The DNA here is from genome assembly GCF_001811565.1 of Corynebacterium sp. HMSC078A10. Lineage (NCBI taxonomy): Bacteria > Bacillati > Actinomycetota > Actinomycetes > Mycobacteriales > Corynebacteriaceae > Corynebacterium > Corynebacterium sp. HMSC078A10. The sequence continues at coordinate 13,411 of NZ_KV805204.1, forward strand.
TCATAGCCGCGCTCCGCCAGCCACAGCTTGGCGGCGTCGGACACGTTCAGCGTCAGGCGGCGGCCGGACAGGCGCTCGGCCAAGCCCTTGAGCTGAATGTCCACGATGCCGGTGAGCAGATCCGAAGTCAGCGGCTCAAACATCACGACATCATCGAGGCGGTTGATGAATTCCGGCTTGAAGCTGCGCTTGACCGCCTCCATGACCTCTTCCTTGGTGCCGCCGGCACCCAGGTTCGAGGTCAGGATGATGACCGTGTTGCGGAAGTCCACGGTACGACCCTGGCCATCGGTCAGGCGGCCTTCATCGAGCACCTGGAGCAGCACGTCGAAGACGTCCGGGTGGGCCTTCTCGACTTCGTCGAAAAGCACCAGCGTGTACGGGCGGCGTCGCACCGCCTCCGTGAGCTGACCGCCGGCGTCGTAGCCCACGTATCCCGGAGGGGCACCGACGAGGCGGGCCACGGAGTGCTTCTCACCGAACTCGGACATGTCGATGCGGACCATGGCGGATTCATCGTCGAAGAGGAAGTCCGCCAAAGCCTTCGCCAGCTCCGTCTTACCCACGCCGGTCGGGCCGAGGAAGAGGAAGGAACCGGTCGGGCGGTTGGGGTCAGCCACACCGGCACGCGCGCGACGAACGGCGTCGGACACCGCGGTGACGGCCTCCTTCTGGCCCACCACGCGCTCACCCAACACGGACTCCATGTTGAGCAGCTTCTCGGTCTCACCCTGCAGCATCTTGCCGGCCGGGATGCCGGTCCAAGCGGAGACGACCTCCGCGATGGTATCCGGAGTGACCTCCTCAGTGAGCATGGTGTTGTGCTGCTGCTGCGCCTTCTCCTCGGCCGCAGCCAGGTCCTTCTCCAGCGGCGGCATCTTGCCGTAATTGATCTCGGAGGCCAGGGCTAGGTCACCATCGCGCTCCGCAATCTCGGCCTGGCGGCGCAGATCCTCCAGCTGTTCCTTGATGGTCTGCACATCATCGATGGCCTTCTTCTCATTGGCCCAGCGGGCCTTGAGCTCGCCGAGCTTCTCACGCTCATCCGCCAACTCCTGCTGAAGGGCTGCCAGGCGGTCCTTCGAGGCGGCGTCCGATTCCTTTTTTAGAGCCAGCTCCTCAATCTCGAGGCGGCGGACGATACGCTCCAGCTCATCGATCTCCTGCGGGGAGGAGTCAATCTCCATGCGCAGGCGAGAGCCGGCCTCATCGACCAAGTCGATGGCCTTATCCGGCAGGAAGCGGTTGGTGATGTAGCGGTGCGAGAGCTCCGCGGCAGAGACCAGGGCTGAGTCCTGAATGCGCACGCCGTGGTGCACCTCGTAGCGCTCCTTGAGGCCACGGAGGATACCGATGGTGTCCTCCACGGAAGGCTCAGCGGCGTAGACCTGCTGGAAGCGGCGCTCCAGGGCGGCATCCTTCTCGATGTACTTGCGGTACTCGTCGAGGGTGGTAGCACCGACCAGGCGGAGCTCGCCGCGGGCCAGCATGGGCTTAATCATGTTGCCGGCATCCATGGAGCCTTCACCGGTGGCACCGGCGCCGACAATGGTGTGCAGCTCATCGATGAAGGTGATGATCTGCCCATCGGAAGCCTTAATCTCATCGAGCACGGCCTTGAGGCGCTCCTCGAACTCGCCGCGGTACTTCGCGCCGGCGACCATGGAGCCAAGGTCCAGGCTCAGCAGGGTCTTGCCCTTGAGGGATTCCGGGACGTCACCCGCCACGATGCGGCGGGCCAGGCCCTCCACGATGGCGGTCTTACCCACGCCGGGCTCACCGATGAGCACCGGGTTATTCTTCGTGCGACGGCTAAGCACCTGCACGACGCGACGGATTTCCTGATCGCGGCCGATGACCGGGTCGATCTTTCCCTCGCGGGCGCGGGCGGTTAAGTCAGTGGCGTACTTCTCCAGTGCCTGGAACTGCTCCTCGGGGTTCTCCGAAGTCACCTTGGCCGCGCCGCGCACGGAGGGGAAAGCGCCCTTGAGCGCGTCATAGGTGGCACCGCGGGAGGTCAGCAGCTCGGCGGCATCCGACTTGGAGCCCGCAATAGCTGCGAGCAGAACCTCGGTGGAGACGAACTCATCACCGAGCTCGCCGGCCAGCTCCTGGGCACGGGTGAGGACGTTGAGGGCGTCGCGGTTAAAGTTCGGGTTCGCCATGTTGGCGCCCTCGGCCTTTGGGAGGGCGTCGATAAGCTGGCGCGCCTCTTTGAGCACCGTCTCCGGATCCACACCGGTGGCCTTGAGCACCGGGGCGGCGATGCCGTCCTGCTGCGCGAGGATGGCTGCTAAGAGGTGTGCCGGGCGGATGTCCGGGTTACCGTTGGCGGAGGCCGTCTGCAGCGCTTGCTGCAGGGCCTCCTGAGTTTTAGTGGTGGGGTTAAAAGAACTCATTGTTGTGTTTCTCCGTTTCTACTGTTTGTCCAAACCTTCCTGCGGCAACAGTGGCGAAGGAAGCTTCACTGTATATAACGCCGCAGAACTTGAGTCTGTTCCACTCAACTAGAACTTTTTTAAATTTCCGCGTCTACGCCAGGTTGATCGATATACACTCAAGTTTCCCTTTTCCGCTGATTATGTCACACCGTGGACACAAGAAAACCGGCCCCTCCGCCTGCTGGATTCAGCAGAACGGAAGAGCCGGTGTTTATCTACGATTAAACGGGCTAGATAGCCTGCGGCTGCTTGCCGGGAAGATCGTAGGCAAAGGTTGCTAGGACCACGCCCGTCACAAAGTAATAGATGGACCACTTTTCCTCGAGGTCGATACCACGGAACTCACCCATAGAAGCCAGGTGGCACATGCCGTCAGCACCGGCCCACAGGGTGAAGTTCTTGATATAAACCAGGCGATCCTCCGGTTCGTACCCGGCCTCCCGCAGCGCTTCACGGGCAAAACGCATCAACAATGCGAAGGACACACCCATCTTGGTCTGCTCCTCGCCATCCGCACTCAGCGGAACCACGGAACCAGAAGCAGCCGCGATGCAGGCACTATAGCGTTCGGGGTACGTCACCGCGTAGTCAAAATAGGCCACCGCTACGCACAGGAGCTTGTCGACGGCCAATGCATCCTCCGGCAGCTGCTCCAGGAGGTAGAGGCTGCGGGCTTCAAGCTCACAGTCGGTTTCCTGCTCCACGGATTCACGCAGCACGAAGTCATTGTCCACCAACGAAGCAATGAACACATCGGAGACGCCGAAGTACTCGGCCACGTTCTCGATGGTCACTGCCTTCAGCCCGTCGCGCGCCGCCAGCTGGATGGCGAGTTCCATGACGGCCATGCGCGCGCGTTCCGCAGGAAGCTTCTGTAAATCCTCAATCGCAGAGATATCGAGAGCTGGATCGCGGTCCGGAACAAAACCGGCGAGCATCGCACGGTAATCCTGCATCGGATTGCGCAGGCTCGGCATTTCTAGCGACTCCGCCGCCTTGAACAGCGTTCCGATGAGCGCCTTGCATACCTCGCGCAGGTTGAAGCGCCGCACCACCGAGTGCTGGTGCCGCAGTACGCCGAGAACGCTGAGGTGCGCCATGCCATGAACAGTGGCCAAGGTAGCAACGCTGAACTTTGCCACCGATTCGAAACACACATCGCTTCCAACCTGGAGTTTTTCCTCCGTCGCGATGAGCGCAATGCTTTCGTAGATCAGGTCCAAGGTCCGGTTATAGGTCAAATTTCCTTCTAAGAGAGCCTGCCATTCGTCCTCGAAGACATAGGCCTTCTTTTCAAAGAGGTAGCGGAACAGCTCCGGCTCACGCTCGGCGTACTCGTAATAGGCCTCAGTAAAAGTTGTCAGTTTGGTAAAAAGATCGGCGTAGCCTGGGTCCGCATCGAGCGTTTCCTCAAGAAACTTGACCTTGCGGTCAGTCACATATTCGGGGATCGCCCGCACGATGGCCTCGCGGTCAGGAAACTCCGCAAGCACCTGAGTAGCGCTAAGCTCCGCCAGCTTGGCCACGGATTCGACGGTGATGGCCTCATCTCCTTCCGCAGCTCCGATATGAAGCGCAGACTCGAGTACACGCTCACGAAGTGAGTCTTCATAAAGAAAATGCATCCGGCATCCTAAGTTTGCGCTCACATAGAGGAAGAAAGGTAGACGCTGGGCGAGCGCCACGCTAATAACTTCTTAACTTTACCCCTATCTTCAGTTAAAGAGCAATGTGTTCAACAAGCTCCCTTTCAGTCAAGTCACACCCTTACCAATAAAACAATCCCCCAGGCCACGGCCTGGGGGATTGCGCGCGAAGGGCTTTAGCGTCTACTTCGATGAGCCGACGTGCCCGATGCCTTCCTTGAAGATGGTGCCGCGCGGCGGCATCATTCCGGTGAATTTGAACACGAGGTAGATGACCACCGCGATGCCCAGGGAGATCCAGCCAAAGCCAGCGGTGAAGCCGTACATGACGGACAGCGGCGCGATGATGGTCCAGGAAATCTCGAAGGGGCCGAAGCCGATGTAGGCCATGCCGTACTCCGACAGCGTGCCGGACTTGAGCTTGGGGTCCACGATCTTGAGGATCGCAATACCGGTGGCCACGGTGGCCGTGGCCCAGCCCCAACCGAAGATGCCGCGCTCAATCCAGCGCTCACCGAAGAACTCGGCGGGGAACCACATCAGGAAGAAGATGCAGTAGATGGTGCCCAGAACGAAGAGCAGCAGGAGGGCCTGCCAGTAGGCCGCGACAGCTGCCGGCACGATGGCCGCCACACCAAAGGCAATGAGGTAGTCAGTCGCCGCACCGGAGACCGAGCTCACCGTGTCCTTATCCAGGTAGTCCTTAGCACCCACCATGTTCATCACGGCGCGGAAGAGCAGGCCCACGACCATGGACATGGCAAACAACGGGATGGAGACGTTCTCCCAGATGGAGGCGATGCCCTTGTTAATGCCGTAGGCGGTCATCACGGTCAGGGCGATGAAGCCAACGTGGAGGGTGATGGGCTCGATGGCGGAAGGGTTCGTCGTCGCGCGGCCCAGCGAGGGGCGATCCTCCAGGCGCGAGATGTAACCGCGGCGCAGCTCCTCCGGGAGCTGCTTCGGAACGTGTGAAACCTTGCCCTTGCGGATGCCCCAGTTACCCGCAATGATGCCGCCGACGATGGCGGCCAAGGTACCCACGGTAGCGGAGGTAAAGCCCAGCGAGGAGGCTGCCTCAGCGCCCACGCCCTCCAAGGCACCGCCGACGGCCGCGGCGGTACCGAAACCGCCGGTAAAGCCAACGGGCAGCATCATGCCGAACCAGTCGGGCGTGTCGAAAGTAGGCTTAAACAGCAAGAGGCCAAGGATGATGAACAGGCCCCACTGGCCGGTGAACATCATGGTGGAATAGCCCCACATGTTGCGAGCGCCCTTGCCCATGTTGCCGCCCATCTCCATGGAGAAGGCCATGGAAGCGAAGACCACGGCGATGAGCAGTGAGGTGTAATCACCGAGGTTCTCGGAAAAACCGATCCAGCCCAAGACATTGGGCCCCAAGATCAAGCCGAGCAGGCCCGCGGTGATGGGGGCAGGCAGCAGCAAGTCCTGGAATACGAACTTGATCTGGTGGCGCAAAACGTTGCCGATAACCATGAGCAAGGAAATCCAGCCCACGTCGGTCATGATTGTGTACGCAGAGAAATCTTCCATGCGAGATCTTCCTTCCATGCCGCGCATCGCGGCATCCTTGAGACGAGACTCACCCACTTTCGGGAAATGAACCGTAGATTACACTACAACTCCCTCCCCGCTTTGCCACCCCTGACGTATAACCCTAGGGGGTTTTGGCGCTACCCCCAGGCGCTAGGATGGGCGGGCATGAGGGAACTGGGTGAGCACCTGCGCAACCATGCCGAGGACTATCGCGATGCAGTACACAGGCACTTTTTTGCCACCGTGGCCGAATCCCGCCAAGTCTTTGCTCTGTCGATGAAAGACACGCACCCCTCACTGGCCCCCGCCCTCGCATGGGTGCTGGAAAATGTGGAGGACGGTGGGGTTCGGGGGGACGTCGCCAAGCGCCTAGCGCAGATGGGGCGTGATCATCGCCGCCACGGTTTCCCCCCTGAGGTGTATCCCAAATTCGAGGATTCCCTGGTGCAGGGGCTTACGGTGCTGGGACTGACGCCGCACCAGCACGACGTGGCAACGCGCACCATTTCCAGCGTGTGTTCAATCATGCGCAGCGCCGCCCAGGAGGCGGATGCCGCCGGCACTCCCCCTGCTCACAGCGCCCAGGTCGTGGCGGTGGACAAGCCTAACCGGAACACCGCTGTGGTCCGGCTGGAATCCGGCATGGCGCTGGACTACCGCGCGGGCCAGCACGTACCGGTGACCTCGCAGCTCACGCCCGGCACCTGGCGCCCCCTGACCCCGGCAGCGCCTTCCGATGATTCAGGGCAGCTGACATTCCACCTCGCGCTGGCGGGTGAGGCCTCCTCCATGCTGGCGAAGGCCCAGCCGGGCGATTGGTGGACGCTGGGCATGCCCGCCGGTGAGCCACCGCAGCTCGATTCCGAGACCACTCTCATCTCCTTCGGCACCGGGTGGGCAGGCGCCCGGGCACTGCTTCTCGACGCCCTGGGGAGCACCCTCCCCTCCGGGCTCGAGGTCTATGCCGTGGCCCCCTCGCCGGGCGAGCACTATGACACGGAGTTTCAGGCCAACCTGCAGGCCCTGGTTCCGGAGCTCACTCTGCGGCACATCGTTCGGGATTCGCAGGATCCCTGGCTGCTCGGAGCACGGCCGCTGGCCGCCGGGTTCAACCCAGTGGTAGCCAATGAACCGATGGAACCGGTGCTCGCGGCGGGAACGGACCGCCGCTTCGTGCTCATCGGTCCTGCCGATCGCATCGAACTAGCGCGCGCGGCGCTGCTCGACGGTGGCGTTTCGGAGGAGGCAATCACCACGGATAGCTGGCAGCGTGGGCACGAGTGGGCGGCCTCCGCCGCGGAGCTCGACGGCTGGGGCCATGACTGGGAGGCCTGGGCGGCGTGGAAGAAATCCCAGTGGGCATAGGCGCCTAAGCCTCCAGAACAGGGAGGGACTCACGAACCTTCGTCACGGTGTCTGGGTCCACCTCGCCGTAGAGGATCTCCGGCTCATAACCAGCCTCCGCGAGGCGCGTGCCATCCGGCGCCACGAGGACGGAGTGTCCAATCCCGGTGGGCCCGGAGGCCTCCCCCGCCTTCGCCTCCCCACCGGGGCGAGCCTGGCCTGCGGCCAAGATATAGGTGGTGGAATCGAGCGCGCGCGCCGCGCTGAGCAGGCGCCACTGCTCCAGCTTGCCCGGGCCATCCGCCCAGCTGGTGGGCACGACGATGAGCTGGGCACCCTGGCGGGCAAGCTCCTTGAATTGCTCGGGGAAGCGGATGTCATAGCAGGTGGCGACACCCACGGTGAGCTCCCCGGCATCGAAAACAACGAGCGATTCGCCGGGCCGAACGGTATCGGATTCCTTGTACTTGAAGGCGTCGTAAGTGTGGATCTTTTCGTAGCCGCCGAGCACTCCGGGGCCGGCGATGAGCGCGACGTTGGCCACGCGGTTAATTGTCTTCTCACCCCGCTGGACGGTATCCGCCGGGGCGAACATTCCCAGCACCACGTACACGCCGAGCTCTTCTGCCAGCGCGCGCACGGCGGTGGCGGTGGGGCCGTCGAGTCCCTCCACGTGCGTATCGAGGCGCCCGGAATCGAAGCTCTGGGTGGTAGCTTCCGGCAGGACGATAAGCTGCGCGCCGTTGTCCGCGGCTTCCCGGATCTTATCGAGGGCTGCGGCGAGGTTGTCCTCAACGTCTCCGGTACTGGTCAATTGAACTGCTGCTACCTTCATGCGGCCCACGGTAGACGAGCCCGGACTAGTTATCCACAGATTTCAGGGATCCGCGGTGGCCACCCTTTACGGCGATAGGACAGTTGGCGCAGTCTCAATGCTATGAACCACCTCAACATTGACCGGGCTGCCCGCGAGCAGATCCGCTACCTCTTCGGCCATGCCTGCCCCGCCACGCTACCTACCTTGCAGGATCCTCCCCGCACCGCCCGCGCCCTTGCCCTCCTCGGCGCCCAGTGGGAGGACGCCCGGCGGGCCAGCGAAAATGCTCGGCGGACGCAATTGGAGGAACTTGACCATTTCATGGGGTTAACCCACGGTCTTGATGCAGAGCTTTCCTCCCGTTTGGAAGGAACGCAATGAGCGTGTCCGAGACGCTTCGTTTCGAAGCTTTGGAAGTGGAACGCTACGCATCTGAGCTGGAACATTATATAGATGTGTCACACCATCATTGGGTAGGTCTAGCGATTTCCGGCATAGCGGCCGATGCCGCGCGGCGCTCTCTGCGCCGCGCCAGCGACAGCCTGGTGGATCCCATGCAGCAGATGCGCCTTGCCGCGCGCATCCTGGGCCTCTACGCGCCGCTGCAGGAGAGAATTGAACAGCTTCGCGCACGCGTACTGCGGCTGGCTTCGGCCCCCGCTTTTGCTGAACCCGCCAGCGTGGCGCTGGGGCAGTTGGACGCGCTTGCCGACGTCCTCGATTGGGCCTGCGCCCGCCAACTCACTGCCCTGTGCACTCCGGAGCTGACCCAACCGCCAAGCCGTTTGGAGGATTTCGGCGACCTCTCGCTGACCGAGTTGCACGAGCTCCAGCTGACCATGGCCAGCGAGGAGGTCCGCTCCCTGGTCGCGGCTAACCCGGATGTCACCGTGCTCGAGGCCAGCCATGGGCGGCTGGTGGCGCTCGTAGACCCAGAGAACATCGGCACACACGCCGCCCAGGTCAGCACGTTTGTGGGCGGGGTAGGTTCTTCCGATACAGCAAGCTGGCCCACTGCGATGGAGCGCGCACGCGCCATCGCCCGCGCCACCCATGGGCCTACGGTGGCGTGGATTGGCTACTCCGCCCCGCCCACATTGTCCCGCGCGGCACACGAAGACCCGGCGCGCAGCGGGGCCGCCGAGCTAGGCCGCTTCCAACGCGCCTTGCGGCAGCGCTTTCCCCGGGCTCAGCACATCCTCATCGGCTATTCCTATGGCTCGGTGGTTGTAGGTAAGGCCGCGCAGCAGGACTATGTTGCGGATGACGTCGTGCTCGTCGGCAGCCCGGGCGCCTCCGCGGATAGAGCTTCGCAATTGCATGGCAGGATCTGGAGCACGCGGAACACCGAGGATCCCATCACGATTACCACCGGTCCGCATGGTGGCATCCATGGCCCCGATCCCACCTCCCCTGCCTTCGGTGCAACACCCCTGCCAGGTGCTAGCGGGCTTCCGGGCGATCATGGCTCCTATTGGAAAGACCCCGCATTCCTGCGGGGTCTGGGCGTCATCGCGCAACGCTATTAGTAGGCAGCCACGTGGGGTTGCTGCCTTTTAGAAGAGGCCGGCGTGCTCCTCAGAGTAGGACACCAGCATGTTCTTCGTCTCCTGGTAGTGGGACAGCATCATGAGGTGGTTCTCGCGTCCGATGCCGGACTCTTTGTATCCGCCGAAGGCGCTGTGCGCCGGGTAAACGTGGTAGTGATTTACCCACACGCGGCCGGCCTGGATTTCCCGCCCGGCGCGGTAACAGGTGTTCTGGTGGCGCGACCACACACCGGCGCCCAAGCCGAAGTTCGTGTCATTCGCAATCTGAATGGCTTCCTCGAAGTCCTTGAACGTGGCCACGGAGAGCACCGGTCCGAAGATTTCCTCGCGGAAGATGCGCATGTCATTGGTGCCGCGGAAGACGGTCGGCTCAATGTAGTAGCCGTTTTCCAGGCCCTCCACCTTGTTCACGTGGCCGCCGACGAGAGTTTCCGCACCCTCCTTCGGGCCCACCTCAAGGTATTCGGTGATCTTGTCCATCTGTTCCTGGGAGGCCTGCGCGCCCATCATCGTTTCGGTATCGAGCGGGTGGCCAATCTTGATTTTCTTTACGCGCTCCACCGCCAGTTCTAGGAATTTGTCCGCGATGTCTTCGTGGATCAATGCGCGGGACGGGCAGGTGCAGACCTCGCCTTGGTTGAGGGCGAACATGACAAAGCCCTCCACGCACTTCTCCAGGTAGGCATCGTCCTTGTCCATGATGTCCGCGAAGAAGATGGACGGTGACTTGCCGCCGAGCTCCAGCGTGACGGGGATGACCTTGTCCGCAGCAGCCTTGTTGATGATCTTGCCCACCGGGGTGGAGCCGGTAAAGGCGATTTTGGCGATGCGCTCCGAGGTGGACAGAGCCACGCCAGCTTCTTCGCCGACGCCGTTGACGATGTTGAGCACGCCCTTCGGCAGGAGGTCCTCAATAATCTCAATGAGCAGCAGAATCGATGCCGGGGTTTGCTCAGCCGGCTTCATCACGATGGTGTTACCTGCGGCCAGCGCCGGTGCAATCTTCCACGCCGCCATCAGCAGCGGGAAGTTCCACGGGATAATCTGCCCCACCACACCCAGCGGCTCGTGAAAGTGATAAGCCACGGTGTCCTGGTCGATCTGGGACAGGCGGCCCTCCTGTGCGCGGATGGCGCCGGCGAAGTAGCGGAAGTGATCAACAGCCAACGGGATATCGGCGGCGAGGGTCTCGCGCACAGCCTTGCCGTTCTCCCAGGTTTCCGCGACGGCGATCTTCTCCAGGTTTTCCTCGATGCGGTCCGCGATGCGATGCAGCAGGAGCGCGCGCTCCGCCGGGGTGGTCTTGCCGAAAGTCTCGAAAGCCTTCTCCGCGGCATCGATGGCCAAGTTGATGTCTGCTTCCTTACCTCGGGCCACCTGGCAGAAAACCTCACCGGTCACCGGGGTGATGTTGTCCATGTACTCACCATCGACCGGCGGTACCCACTCGCCGCCGATGTAGTTGTCATAGCGCTCGCGGAAGTTGACAATGGCGTCAGGGGTGCCTGGGTTTGCGTACAAAGTCATGTGCCTAGTGCCTTTCTCGTGGATTCAGTACCGTCACGGTGGCCGCCCACACAATCGCATCTACAAGTGGCAGGCAGCACAACGCTGGACGCGAGTGTAGCGATAAGTATTGCCAAACTCACGTTTTCAATGAGGAAAGCTTTGAGGCCGTTGCCTAAAGGCGCCTTGCTGCCAAAGTTCGAAGGCCCAGCGCAATTTTGAACAAGAACTTTGTCAACAAGGGCACCTTGCGCGCGAAGAGCACGCGGCCTCAGTCCGAGCAGAGTTGGCCGGGCCCCAAAACAGCAAAAGCCCCTCCCGCAAAGGGAGGGGGAAGTGCCTAGCTGTCGCGGCGTCGGTTGCGACGCGGCTTCCACATCACCACGGATGTCGAACGCGGTACGTGGACCAGCTCGCCGCGCGATGGCCGCACCTGGCTGCGCAAGCGCTCAACTTCGGCCTGCAACTCATCACGCTCGGCGGCGAGGCGGTCGCGCTCCGCGGTCAGCTCGATGATGGATTTGATGCCGGCCAAGTTCACGCCATCATCCTGCGAGAGCGTCTGAATCTTGCGCAAAAGCTCGATGTCGCTCTCGGAATAGCGGCGGCCCCCGCCGGAGGTGCGGGCCGGGGAGACCAACCCCATCCGGTCATACGTGCGCAGGGTTTGAGCATGCATGCCAGACAGTTCCGCAGCCACGGAGATGACGTACATCGCCTTGGGCTGCGCCGCATCACTTCGGTTCATCCTGTCTTTGCTCATCACGCACCTCCTCCTAGCGGGCTACCGTGTTGCCGGCCCAGCCGGCACGCGGGTCGAAGCCGGAGTCCTTCTCCGCCTGCGCATAATTGCGCAGCGCCGAGGAGGCAGCGGCATCCAGGGTGGAGGGCACGGTAACTTGTACGGTCACCATGAGGTCACCGGCCTTGCCGCCGCGCTTGGCCACACCGCGGCCCTTCACGCGCAACGTGCGGCCGTCGGGAGTGCCCGCCGGTACCTTCACGCGCACGGGCGAATCGAGGGTCGGCACCGTAATGGTGTCCCCCAAGGCCAGTTCCGCGAAGGAGACGGGGACGGTGACGTGCAGGTCATCGCCCTCCCGGGTGAAGACCTTGTCGGGCTTTACCGTGACCGCCACGAAGAGGTCACCGGACGGCGTGCCATTCGGGCCAGCTTCACCCTGACCAGCAAGGCGTACCTTCTGGCCATCGATCACGCCTGCGGGGATGCGCACCGTGATGGAGCGGGTGCGGTGCACCGTTCCGGAACCGGAGCAATCCGCGCACGGGTCCTCGGCGCGCTGGCCGGTGCCATCGCAATCCGTGCACGGCGCCGAGAAACCGAAGGTACCGCGCTGCTCAGAGGTGAAACCGGTGCCATCGCACGTCGAGCACGTCGTCAGCTTGCCGCTCTTTGAACCGGAGCCATGGCACGTGGTGCAGGGAGCTTCGCCGCTGAGCTGCAGCGGAATGGTGGTTCCCTTCGCCGCCTCGCGGAAGTCGAGGGTTATTTGCGTTTCGACGTCGGCCCCCCGCGACGGCCGAGCTGTGTGGCCAGCACCACCGCCGCGGTTGAAAACGCCACCGAAGATATCCCCAAGACCGCCGCCTTGAGACGCTCCTCGAGCGGATCCTCCGAAGATGTCCGAGATGTCGAATTCTTGCGCACCCGGTCCACCCATGTGCGTGGATCGAAACCCGCCGGGAAACCCGGCGCCTCCTCTCCGTCCAAAGCCACCGCCGCGCATCATGGCCTTGAACTGGTCATAGTCCTTGCGGGTCGCTTTATCTGAGAGCACGTCATAGGCCTCAGCCACCTGCTTGAATTTCTCCGCCGCCGCGGGGTTATCCGGGTTGGCATCGGGGTGGTTCTGGCGGGCCAGCTTGCGGTAAGCGTGCTTAATCTCTTCGGCGGTAGCGGATGAGGAGACCCCCAGATCCGCGTAATAATCCTTGTCTGCCCATTCTGGCTTAGCGTTCACTGGGCATCTCCTCCTTTCAGGAGAGTCGATTCATGGTTGGGTTTTAAGATTTTTTGCTAAGTAAAAAGCTAACTAAGTAGAGAAAAGAAGAGTGGCGCCAAGGAACATTGAGCCCTGACGCCACCTGCAATACCTATTCTGCGTTGTCCGAGCTATCCGGACTCTCAGCGGTATCGGCTGACTCTGCAGGGTCGGCGATAATCACCATGGCGGTGCGCACAACGCGCTCCCCCACCGTGTAGCCGCGGCGCAGAACCGTGCCGATGACCTGCTCGTCACCGGTGGACAAGTCCTGGACCGCTTCATGCACCTCGGGGTCGAAGGCATCGCCCTCGGCGCCGAACGGGGTCAGCTGGTTCTTGGTCAGCACGCCCGTGAGCTTGTCCGCGATGGCCTTGAGCGGGCCCTCGTTGAGGTCACCGTGCTGGCGAGCGAGCTCCATGTCATCAAGGATTGGCAGGAAGTCTGCCAAGACCTTGGCCTTGGTGGTCTCGATCACGGCCTGGCGGTCGCGCTCGGTGCGGCGGCGGTAGTTGGTGTACTCCGCGTTGAGGCGCTGCAGGTCCTCGGTGCGCTCAGCGAGCTGAGCTTCCAAGGAGTTTTCCGCAACGGTCTCCTCACCCGCGGCCGCTTCATCGGTGATGTCGCGGGCGGCGTCCTCTACCGCGGCCTCTGCCTCAGCGGTGTTCGCCGTGGCGTCATCCACGGCGCCGTCGGCAGAAGCGGCCTCGGCGGCGGCAGCCTCCGCAGCCTCAGCGGAGGTTGCCTCAGGGTCGGTATTGGCCGGGTTGCCCGGGTCCTGAGGGGAGGTCATGGTTTACTTCTCCTTGTTCTCGTCGTCCTCGTCGACAACCTCGGCGTCGACGACGTTCGGGTCACCAGCGGCGTCGCCAGCAGCGGCACCCTCGGCGCCCGCCTCAGCAGCCTGTGCCTCGTACAGGGCCTTGCCCAGCTCCTGGGACTCGGTGCCGAGCTTCTCGACGGCCGACTTAATCGCCTCGATGTCATCGCCCTTCAGCGCCTCATCGACGGCATCGGCAGCCTCGGTCACGCGGGTCTTGAGGTCCTCCGGCAGCTTGTCGGAGTTCTCATCCATGAACTTGCGGGTCTGGTAGGAGGTGGACTCGGCCTGGTTGCGGGTCTCCTGCTCCTCGCGGCGCTTCTTGTCTTCTTCAGCGTGTGCCTCGGCGTCCTTGACCATGCGGTCGATCTCCTCCTGGGACAGGCCGGAACCATCCTGAATCTTGATGGTGTTCTCCTTGCCGGTGGCCTTGTCCTTAGCGGAGACGGAGACGATGCCGTTGGCGTCGATGTCGAAGGTGACCTCGATCTGCGGCACGCCACGCGGTGCCGGGGCAATGCCGCCGAGCTCGAAGGAGCCGAGCAGCTTGTTGGCGGAAGCCATCTCGCGCTCGCCCTGGTAGACCTGAATCTGCACGGAAGGCTGGTTGTCATCAGCCGTGGTGAAGGTCTCGGACTTCTTAGTCGGGATGGTGGTGTTGCGCTCGATGAGCTTGGTCATCACGCCACCCTTGGTCTCGATGCCGAGGGAGAGCGGGGTGACGTCGAGAAGCAGCACGTCCTTAACCTCACCGCGCAGCACGCCAGCCTGGAGAGCAGCGCCGACTGCCACGACCTCATCCGGGTTAACGCCCTTGTTCGGGTCCTTGCCGGTCATCTCCTTGACCAGGTCGGACACGGCCGGCATACGGGTGGAACCACCGACGAGGACCACGTGGTCAACCTGGGACAGGGACAGGCCAGCATCCTTGATGACCTGGTTGAACGGCTCCTTGGTGCGGTCCAGCAGGTCCTGGGTGATCTTCTGAAACTCGGTGCGGGACAGGGTCTCATCCAAGAAGAGCGGGTTCTTCTCGGAGTCCACCGTGATGTACGGCAGGTTGATGTTGGCGGACTGGGAGGAGGACAGCTCAATCTTGGCCTTCTCAGCAGCCTCACGCAGACGCTGGACAGCGCGCTTATCCTTGGTCAGGTCAACGCCCTGGGAAGCCTTGAACTTATCGACGAGCCAGTCGACGATGCGCTGGTCCCAGTCGTCACCGCCGAGCTGGTTGTCACCAGCGGTAGCCATGACCTCAACAACGCCGTCACCGATCTCCAGCAAGGAGACGTCGAAGGTACCGCCACCGAGGTCGAAAACCAGGATGGTCTGCTCCTGCTCGCCCTTCTCCAGACCATAAGCCAGCGCGGCGGCAGTCGGCTCATTAACGATACGCAGGACGTTCAGGCCTGCAATCTGGCCGGCCTCCTTGGTGGCCTGGCGCTGGGAATCCTCGAAGTAAGCCGGGACGGTAATGACGGCGTCGGTAACGTCCTCACCCAGGTAAGCCTCGGCGTCGCGCTTCAGCTTCATGAGCGTGCGGGCCGAAATCTCCTGCGGGGTGTACTTCTTGTCATCGATATCGATGGTCCAGTCGGTGCCGATGTGGCGCTTCACGGAGCGGATGGTGCGGTCAACGTTGGTGACCGCCTGGTTCTTGGCGGACTGGCCGACGAGAATTTCGCCGTTCTTGGCAAAAGCCACGACGGACGGGGTAGTGCGGGAACCCTCGGAGTTAGCGATAACGGTTGCCTCGCCACCTTCCAGCACGGATACAACCGAGTTGGTGGTACCAAGGTCAATTCCTACTGCGCGTCCCATAATCTTTTCTCCTTGCGTGTTGGGGTTTGTTTTAAGTTGATAGTGCGCGACTCAACTTCTGCCGCGTCCAGTCAGCGACTCTAACAGAAGCGACACTCAAAGTCATCCAAACCTGAGCGCTGGTCACTCAACCTACACAACGCAGGCAAACTCAAAGTTGTTCCCGATCGACTCAACTTTTTTATTTATCGCCAACACGCTGGGAAAACAAACCCGGTTTGGCGGAGACTCACCCCACAGGGACGATTGCCGGCTCACCGTCCACATCTACAACGCGGACTGACAGCCCATAGAGTTCCTCAATAAGGGCAGGGGTGATGACCTCGCGCGGCACGCCCGCGTCCCGCACCGTTCCATCTTTCATCGCCACGACGTGATCCGCATAGCGCAATACATGCGCCAAATCATGAATGACCGCAATAAGGGTTTTGCTTCCTGCCAGCTGCCGCATCAGCCGCATGAAGGAATGCTGGTATCCGATGTCAAGCGCGCTCGTTGGCTCATCCAAGAAGAGCACAGGCGTTTCCTGGGCGAGGGCCATGGCCAACCAAGCACGCTGACGCTGACCGCCAGACAACGCCGCTACCTCGGCCGTCTCCAGTTGTTCAAGGCCCACCTTTGCTAGCGCACGACTAACGGCACGCTCGTCCTCCTGGCTCCTCCACCCCATAAATCCTTGGTGGGCAAATCGCCCGCGCGCAACCAGTTCCCTGACATTGATCCCTTCGGGAGCTATGGATTGCTGCGACATCACGGCGACGCGCCGAGCGTAGCTACGCCGAGAGAATGCGGCTGCATCTTCTTCGCCAATACACACCGCGCCCGCGTTCGGCGTTTCCAACCGCGCCAGCACCTTCACCAAAGTGGATTTTCCACAACCATTGGGGCCGATAATGGCAGAGAATTTCCCGGCTGGAAAAGACACATCCACCGAGTCGAGAATTAACGGGGCAGTCCTCCCATAGGACATGCTCACCCCCTCAGCCCGCACGCTCGGCGCACCGTCACACACTTTTAGTTGGTTCACTTTACTGACCTTTCATTCCGGCAGATCGGGATTGCCACAGCAGCAAACCCGCCAGGTAGATGCCACCGGCGCAGACCGTAATAAGACCGGCAGGCAGAGTAATTGGGAAAAACAGCCGCTGCCCTGCTAAATCGGCAGCGAGCAAGAAAAGTGCACCGAGGACTCCAGAGAGCAACACCGGCGTCCTGTCTGGACGCAAGAGCAACCGAGCCATATGTGGGGCCGCGAGGGCAATAAATGAGATTGGGCCCGCTATCGCCGTCGATACAGCGACAAGAACTGTGCCAACCAGAACCATCACCACACGTGCACGACTCACGTTCAATCCCAACGCACTCGCCGTGCTATCCCCCAGGGCAAGCGCGTCACACCAGCCACGCAGCAGCAACCCAGCGGCGCACGCCGCGCCTCCCAGCACCCCCAATGGAATAACTCGCACCCAGGACACAGCATTCAATGTTCCAGCAGCCCAAGTCGCCGCACCTAGGGACTGCTCCAACTCACCACTAAGAATCAACCACTTGTTTATTGCTGAAAGGAAGAACGTCACTCCAATCCCCACCACAACCAGCCTTGCTCCCGTGAGCCTTCCGGCAAATGAAAGCCCCATGATGAGTAACGCAGTGATAGCCCCACCTACCAACGCGCCTAGCGCAATGTTGAATGCGGAGCTAAAGCCCGCCAAGGAGACCGCGATGACACCGGTATAGGCACCGGTATTAAACCCGATGATGTCGGGCGACCCCAGAGGATTGTGAGTAAGGATCTGAAAGATGGCGCCCGCGATGCCCAAACACATTCCTACGACAATCGCGGCAACCACCCGCGGAGCACGCCATTGCCACACGACGGTGGCCGCAAAGTCAGTGCTATTGGGATTCGTAGCCACGGACCACAACGCTGCGCTATCCTGCCCGGCACCAGGCGAGAAGAGCGAATAGGCAGCAATAGCCAGCGCGACGATCACAATGCCTGCAAAGGACAAAACACTTCTCACGCTCACAATCACAGCCTCCTTCCAGCGCGATGGGACAGCGCAATCAATACTGGGGCACCAATGAGCGACACCGTGACGCCAGCCGGCAACTCAGCAGCAGTGAGGTAGCGGCCCACAATATCGGCGCCCAATAAAAACAAAGGCCCCACCACGGCAGCGGCGACAAGCTGTGCCCGCTCTTCGTATATCCCGCACAGCCTGACAACATGCGGGATAACTAGTCCAACGAACACAATCACCCCCGCCGCTGCGGTGGCGGTAGCAGCCAACACCGTTACCGCCGCGACAAGCCCCAAACGAGTCAGTTTGAGGTTAATGCCGAGACTCGCCGCAGCGTCATCCCCCAGAGCAAGGGGCGGCAAGTGGCGAGCAAAGACAATCAGTAGCACCACGCCTACCACCAGTCCGCCGAAGGCAATCACCACTGGCGTCCACGAAGCAACGTCAACGGAGCCCGTCACCCAAGCACGGATTCTTGCAAAGGCGTGAGGATCTATCAGGATCAGCGCGGAGGACAGGCCCTCACATACCGCCCCGATGGCTACGCCTGCAAGAATCAGTCTCAGCGGATCAACATCGCCCGCTCTGCCACGCCCTACCGCGGTGACCAGCAGCATGGTCACTGCCGCACCGATGATGGCTGCGAGCGAAAACGCAAAAGGTGATTGCCACCCCCACCAGCCCAGAGCAATGGCCGCGGCCAAGCTGGCGCCTACGTTAATCCCGAAAACTCCGGTATCTGCCAAAGGGTTGCGCGTCATAATCTGCAGAACTGCGCCAGCGAGAGCCAATGCACAGCCCGCACAAACGGCAACGAGTGTACGGGGAAGCCTCCTCTCCCACACGATCGAGGAAGCTATACCAGGCTGTCCCCGAAGGGCGGCCAACACGTCGCTGAAGGGAATGCTACGCGCGCCCAACGCCAGTGACAGCGCCACGCCGATACAGAGAATGGCAAGGCCAGCAACTACTACCCAACCAAGACGCCGGGTATTTCTCTTTCCGGCGCGCAACCCCTGCTCAATCACCGACACCACCCAAATACCTTCATATGCTCACGTTTCCTTAGCTCGACCTAATTTAGGTTAGGCTACCTTTTATGAACATTCGAAAGAAAATCGCACCCCGCACCCCTCTCCTCCGCCTCACTGCTGTTGGTCTTACCGCAGCGCTAGCGCTCACCGGCTGCGCCAGCCTCGAAAACACCAACTCAAACGCTGACGCTTCTAGCCCTGCGCCCTCACCGTCCGGGAAAGAATCAGGAAACTCCAATTCAGCCTCGGGAAATGACTCCGTGGCCACCGGAGGCGAAGGCTTTGCCGGGGCGGGAGAGAAAAGCCAAAGCTTTGGCAGCGATGCAGCCCCTGGTCAATTCCCACGCACGGTCACGCATGCACGCGGAACGACCGAACTCAAAGAAAAGCCACAACGGGTGGTTGTTCTAGAAAGCGGCGAACTCGATTCCGTCCTAGCACTCGGCATGAAGCCAGTCGGCATGACCACGTCCAAGGGCCAGAATCCCGTCCCCGATTACATGACCGACAAAGCAAGTGACATCGAAACGGTAGGCACGATCAACGAAGTCAATATGGAAAAGATTGCTTCACTCAACCCCGACCTCATCATCGGCTCGCAGCTGCGCATGGATAAGTACTATGACCAGCTCAATTCCATCGCACCTACCGTTTTCTCGATCCGCCCTGGATACACCTGGAAAGAAAACTTCCGACTCATCGGCGAAGCCCTCGGAGAAGAGGAGCGTACCGAGCAAGTCATGGCCGACTATGACAAGAAAATCGAAGAAGTAAAGAAGGTCATTGAGGACGGACCAACGAGCGAAGACACCACCGTCACCATTCTGCGTTTCATGCCGGGCAAGGTACGCCTCTACGGGCGCCTTTCACTCATTGGAACGGTGCTTGATGACGCCGGCCTCGCCCGCCCCGCCAACCAGGACATCGAAGAGCTCGCTACGGAAATCTCGCCGGAGAACATTGACCAAGCGGACGCCGACTACATCTTCTACTGCAGCTACGGAGATCCCTCCGCCACCGGCCAAGACACCGCCATTTCTACCGCGGCGTTCCAACAGCTTCCTGCGGCCAAAGACGGCCATGCCATCGAGGTCAGCGACGATACGTGGGCACTCGGCTTGGGGCCTCTGGGCGCACAGAAGATCGCGTCAGATCTCGCGGACTATCTCAGCCACTAAAACGGGGGTAGCACCCTCCCCTCAAAACAACACCTGTGGGATTGACTCACCCCAACTTAAGGGGCTAGCTTTCATGTAAGCGAGATGGGTTACACGTCTACGATTTCTGTGCGACGGACCATATCAAGGTCACCGATTTCTCGCTAATCAGGCCAGGCCATTGCCTGGCTGCTCCCCACACACAAGAAGGGTGGTCGCACATGAATGCTCACTTCATTAGGCAGCGTCGTTCTTCCGACCGGCCACCGGTTGTGTACGCCAGCGTTAAATAAGCACCTCTTTTTCACACAGACTGAACGGCACGGCGCAGAGTGTGCGCACGTGCTGGACTAAAAAGTCTGCAATTTCCGCTTCCCGCAAGGCCGCACCAGTGTGCCTTGAGACCCATAAAGGTTGTAATCCATGACTAACGATGCTCACACCCCCGTTCCCGAATCCACCGACATTGACGCCGCGCTGATCGCCGACGCCGCGGCCCAGGCCCACTCCTGGCTCGCCTCCACCGCCGACGAGCAGGATCCGGCCACAGAACAGCTCGCAGACTTATTGCGCAACCCGGACGGGGTGGCCTTCACCATGGACTTCGTGGACCGCGTCATGCGCCCCGAGGATGACAAGGTAGCCGCACACGCGCTGAAGTCCGTCACCACCACCTATGACGCGTCCTTCCTCGGTCTCATCAACGGTTCGCTGGTGGGCCTGGGCGGTTTCTTCGGGCCCATCCTGCCCAACCTGGTCATGCCGCTGGCCCGCATGCGCATGCGCCAGATGGTCGGCCACCTGGTCCTCGACGCCGAGAGCGACGCCCTCAACAAGACCTTGGACAAGGCCGCCGAGTCCGGCGAGCAGCTCAACCTCAACCTTCTCGGTGAGGCCGTGCTGGGCGACGACGAAGCGCGCTCCCGCGCTGAGCGCACCCTCAAGCTCATCAATAACCCGCGCGTGACCTACGTGTCCGTCAAGGCCTCCTCCATGGTGGCCCAGCTCAACCCGTGGGATATCGAGGGTTCCTTGGTTCGCCTCAAGGAACGCCTGCGCCCGCTCTATGAGGCCTCCGCGCGCCGCCCCGATAAGGTCTTCATCAACCTGGACATGGAGGAATACCACGACCTCCACCTCACCGTGCGCCTGTTCACCGAACTGCTCAGCGAGCCGGAGTTCACCAACCTCGAGGCCGGCATCGTCCTGCAGGCCTACCTGCCGGATACTTTCGACGCCTTGGCGCACCTGGCAGAATTCGCCAAGCAGCGCGTGGCCGAGGGTGGATCCCACATCAAGATTCGCATCGTCAAGGGCGCAAACCTCTCCATGGAGCACGTCCAGGGTGAAATCCACGGCTGGCCGGCGGCTCCCTATTCCACCAAGGATGAGGTGGACGCCAACTACTACCGCCTGCTCGATTACATCCTGCGCCCCGAATTCGCTGACTGCGTGCGCATCGGCGTGGCCACCCACAACCTCTATACCGCGGCCTTTGCCTACAAGCTGGGCACCAAGCGCGGTGTCATGCGCATGATGGATTCCGAGATGCTCCAGGGCATGTCCCCCGCCCAGCAGGCCGCGGTGCGCGAGGCCTTCGAAGGCCGCCAGATCCTCTACACCCCGGTGGTGCACGCGGAGGACTTCGACGTCGCCGTCTCCTACCTGGTGCGCCGTTTGGAGGAGAACTCCGCACCGCAGAACTTCCTCTACGCCCTCTTCGCCCCGGAGGAACAAGCACTGAAGGACCAAGAGGAGGTCTTCCGCCAGGCCGTCGAGCAGCGCTGGGATACCTTCGCCGGCCCGCGCCGCACCCAGAACCGCCTGGAGGAGGCCGAGCAGGCAGCCGGCCGCCAGGCACCGCGCACCGGGCGCTTCGCCAACGAGCCGGACACCGACCCAGCCCTGGAGGCCAACCGCGAGTGGGCGCTCAAGGCCCTGTCCACCGACCCGGGTGAGCACGGCGTGGATGAGGTGACGGATGCGGGGGTCGTCGACAAGCACGTGGCCCGCGCCGCCGAGCTCGGCGCCGAGTGGGGCGCGCGCCCTGCCGAGGACCGCGCCCGCGCGCTCGAGGCCGTGGCTGATGAGCTGGCCAACCGCCGCGGCGAGTTCATCTCCGTCGCCGCCTACGAGGCCAACAAGACCGTCACGCAGACCGACCCGGAAATCTCCGAGGCCATCGATTTCTGCACCTACTACGCGCAGTCCGCGCGCTTGCTGGAGAGCTACGCCGCCGAGTTCACGCCCCACCGCGTGACCGTGGTGACCCCGCCGTGGAACTTCCCGGTGGCCATCCCCACCGGCGGCATTGCGGCAGCGCTCGCCGCGGGTTCCGCCGTCATCATCAAGCCCGCGCCGCAGGTCGTGCACTGCGCGAAGCTCGTCGTGGAAGCCTTCCGCGCTGGTTTGGAGGCACAGGGCCTCGACCCGGATCTGGTCCAGCTCGTCTTCACCGATGAGGGTGAGGCCGGCCGCGCGCTGATCTCCCACGACGATGTCGACGCCGTCATCCTCACCGGTGCTTCCGATACCGGCAAGCTCTTCCGTTCCTGGAAGCCGGAGCTCAACATCATGGCGGAGACCTCTGGCAAGAACGCGCTCATCATCACCCCGTCCGCGGACCCGGACTTGGCCATTCAGGACCTCTACCTCTCGGCCTTCGGCCACTCTGGCCAGAAGTGCTCCGCATCCTCCCTGGTCATCTTCGTCGGCGCGGCTGGCGAGTCGCAGCGCCTGCGCTCGCAGCTTGTCGACGCCGTCAAGACCCTCATCCCCGGCCCCGGCTATGAGATCACCACGACGATGAACGGCCTGGCCGAAGCCCCGGGTGAGAAGCTGCTGCGCGGCCTCACCCAGCTGGAGCCGGGCGAGAAGTGGCTGGTGAAGCCGGAGAAGCTCAACGAGGAGGGCACCCTGTGGTCGCCGGGTATCCGCGATAACGTGCGCCCAGGTTCCTGGTTCCACGTCAACGAGTGCTTCGGCCCGGTTCTTGGCATCATGCATGCGGAGACCCTGGATGAGGCCATCGAGTGGCAGAACTCCACCGGCTACGGCCTGACCGGCGGCATCCACACGCTGGATAACGACGAAATCGATTACTGGCTCGAGCGCGTCGAGGTGGGCAACGCCTACGTCAACCGCGGCATCACGGGCGCGATTGTGCAGCGCCAGTCCTTCGGCGGCTGGAAGAAGTCCGTCATGGGCCCGGGCGCCAAGGCAGGCGGCCCGAACTACGTGACCCAGTTCGGCACCTGGTCCGAGGGTCCGCTGCGCCCCTTCGACGTGGACATCTCGCAGCCGGTGGCAGCCCAGCTGCGTGCCTTTGGCAAGCTGGAGCTCTCGGAAGAGGACACCGCTTGGCTGTGGCGCGCGGCAGAGCTCGATGAACTGGCTTGGCAGCAGGAATTCGGCCGCAAGCACGACCGCGCCGGCCTGGTCTGTGAGGCCAATGTCTTCCGCTACCGCCCGGTGCTCACCCCGCTCCAGGTGCGCATTGGCACTGATGCCGCGCTTCGCGACGTCTCCCGCCTCGCCCTCGCCGCCACCCGCACCGGCTCACCCGTGCGCTTCAGCGCCGCGCCGGAGAAGGCCGCGGAGCTGCGCGAGCTGGGCTTTGACATCGATGCCGTGGAGGCAAGCGCCTTCGCCCGCGAGGTTTCCGGCTTGGAATCCGCGCGCATTCGAACCGTGGGTTCTGTCGAGCCAGGCGTCTTTGAGGCCGCGGTGGAATCCAACTCCGTGGTCCTGGACCAGCCGGTGCTGGCCGATGGCCGCCGTGAGCTCCTTCCCTTCCTCCTCGAGCAGGCGGTCTCGGTGACGATGCACCGCTTCGGCATCATCCGCCAGGTAAGCAGCATCCGCGCATAGTTCGTTTTCTGCGCTCATATGAGAAGATGGAGCGCATGACAAACAACAATGATGACGGTGCCCGCTCGGGCACGTCCTCCACGGCCTCTGGCGCGGCGGCTTCTGCCGCCGCGGAGCCCATTAATGAAGAAGCTACCCTCCCGGTGTCGAAGACCGATGACAAGTCTCGCGTCCTCGGGCGCGATGCCATCTCCTTGGCCAAGGTGTGCTTGATTTTCATCATCGTGGTCGCGGGCGTCGGCCTGGCCGGCTACCTGTTGAAGTTCATCTGGGTTGGCCTGTTGCCGGTCATCCTGGCCATCCTGGTGTGCACGGTGCTTTTCCCCGTGACCAACTGGCTGCGCGCGCACAAGTTCCCCCGTGCGCTGGCCTCCATCACCACGCTGTTGGGATTCTTGGCCATCATCGGCGGCGTGTTCGCGGCGATGGCCCCGGTGGTGTCCTCCCAGGGTGCTTCCCTGGTTAGTCAGGCCGAAGGCGGCTTAAACAAGCTCGTCGATATGGCCAAGGACCTGCCCTTTGAGATTGATGCGGCGAAGGTCCAGGAAGTCCTCGATGATGCCATCGCCTTCGTCAAGGGCCAAGCTTCCAACATCGCCACCGGGGTGATTTCCGGTGTATCGATGGCCAGCTCCATCGCCATGGCGCTCGCCATCATGCTCTTCGTAGCCTTCTTCATCCTCAAGGACGGCGATAAATTCCTGCCGTGGCTGCGCACCTACACCGGCTACTCCGCCGGCTGGCACGCCACCGAGCTGCTGACTCGCGTGTGGAACACGTTATCTGGCTTCATTCAGGCGCAAGCAGCCGTCGCGGCCGTCGACGGCATCCTCATCGGCCTCGGCCTCTGGGTTCTCCAGGTACCGCTGGCCCTTGTCATCGGCGTAGTTACGTTCTTCGCCAGCTTCATCCCGGTCATTGGCGCTGTCACTGCGGGCGCTTTGGCCGTCATCATCGCGCTGGTCTCCGATGGGCTGACGAAGGCCTTGCTCGCCTTGGCTCTCATCATCATCGTCCAGCAGGTGGAGGGCAACGTCCTCCAGCCGATGCTGCAATCCAAGGCCATGGGCCTGCACGCGGCAATGGTGCTGCTCTCCGTCACGGTCGGCTCCGCCTTGGCCGGCATCATCGGCGCCTTCCTGGCTGTGCCGGTGGCTGCCACCATTGCCGTGGTCTTCCGCTACCACCAGGAGATGGCCAGCCTGCGTGCCGGCGAAATCGAAGCTAAAAACATTAAGATTTCCACGGCGGAGGGCCATGAGGACGTCATGGAGCTCTACGAGAACCTAGAGGCCAGCGGCGCCCGCTAGCCACACAACCGGTGCATGGCTCTAGCCCTGGCCGTGCAACTGCCCTAGTTGCCAAACTTCTCCCCCACCACCCGCGGCGGGAGCGATGGTTTTGGCAACTAGGGCACTTTCCGTATGTGGGGTCTAATCCGCGGACACCGTGCCGAAGGCGGCGGCCAACTCCTCCGCCGCGCGGTCGAGCACCGAGGCCCACGAGCCATAGGATTCTTCGTTAGCGGTGTCCGAAACCTGCTTGAGAAGCGTGCACGGCACACCAAACTTTCGGCACACCGCAGCGATGGCGTAGCCCTCCATATCGCACAGCGCAGAATCCTGGGCAAGGCGCGTGCGGGTCGGGGTATCCGAAATAAAGGCGTCACCCGTGGCAAGCGTGGCGGTCGGCAGCTTACCGGAGGTCTCTAGCTCGATGACCTCCGGGAGCAGATAGCGGGAGACATCGCTGAGCACCTCCAGGTGAAAGTCGTACTTGCGTACGTGGGAGATCTCGAAGACGCCTGAGAGATCGTCGCGAAGCGCGCCCGCAGTACCGATGTTGATGACACGCTCCGGCAACACCTCTGCCGACGCCAGCACCGTTGTCAGCTCGATGGCGGCGGGAACCGTACCAATACCCGTGATGAGCAGCGGCGCTCCCTCAGGAACATGCGTGGCTTCGGCATCCACGGCGGCGACGAACAGTGTACGACCAGACAGATTCTCCATGCCTGAGAGACTACCCGCTGACCCGAGGAATGCTCTCCGTAACTCTGGCCGGGGTCTCTGCGGCCTTTGTAGGGTCTGGAACCACACCGAGACCTCAGAAAGGAGAACACAATGTTCACACCACGAGTTTTCGCCGGAGCCGCACTACTTTGCTTCCCCCTCATTGCATGCAGCAGCCCAGAAGAGGTTCAGGCTAGCCCCGTCGCCGAAGTCTGCGAGGCTGGCAATGCCCACGCCGCATTCGCCGACAACATCGCTCAAGTTCCCCAGTGGAATGGACATGAATGGGCACTGGTTGATTCCGCCCACTTCGATCCGTGCGCGGAGCTGAGTTGGCAGACCATTTCCGTCGAAGGCGCAACGGCCTCCTCGCCGCACCACATCATGCTCTTCCACTACGGCGAGTACATCGGCACCGCCACCGCCGAGCCCTACGCCTTCTTCCCCAGCGTCGAGCAAGTCAATGGCAGTGAGATTTCCGTGACCTACCACTGGCCGCAAGAAGACGACGCCAATGCCGCTCCGACGGGCACCACGGAAGCGAACTTCCGCTGGGACGCCGCCCATAACAAAGTCGTCATGAGCGGTGACGTTCCTCCTCGCTAAGATAAAACCAATCGTGCGCCTCACACGAGGCG
>NZ_KV805204.1:39750-74541 GCF_001811565.1 Corynebacterium sp. HMSC078A10
GCCTCACACGAGGCGCACTTTTTTATGGAAGGAAAAATAATGCTCAGGCCTGCCTTTGTGGGCGCTATCCTCATCTGCCTCCCACTCGCTGCTTGTGCGCAAAGCCATCAGGACGAGGCAGAGACCCCTATGTTCAGTGCGGTCCACAACAGCTCGGCGAACGTTGCCACCGAGAACACCACGGAAGAGGAGATAAGCCCTGAGCCGACGAGCAGCGAGGCACCTTCCCCTACCCAGAGCGCGGACAAGTCGGAGTCCTGCGAGGATATTGACGCCGACGAGGCCTATCAATCAGGCATTGGCAGCATCGTGCCGTGGAATGACTTTGGCTGGCAACTATCCTCCTCCTCAGGGTTCGACCCTTGCGCGGATTTG
Source organism: Corynebacterium sp. HMSC078A10 (assembly GCF_001811565.1). Taxonomy (NCBI): domain Bacteria; kingdom Bacillati; phylum Actinomycetota; class Actinomycetes; order Mycobacteriales; family Corynebacteriaceae; genus Corynebacterium; species Corynebacterium sp. HMSC078A10. Next base: position 40,126 of record NZ_KV805204.1, read on the forward strand.
AGCTGGCAAATTATCACCATCGAGGGTGCCACGGCCTCCTCGCCACACCACATCATGCTCTTCCACAAAGGCGAATACCTTGGCACCGCCACCTTCGAGCCTTATGGCTTCTTCCCCACCGTCGAGCGAGTGAGTGACACTGAGATCGCCGTGACCTACCACTGGGCCCGCGAGGGCGAAACCACCGCCGGGCGTACCGGCGAAACGCATGCCGGATTCCGTTGGGACGAAGACCAGCAGAAAACAATCATGAGCGGCGACGTCCCACCGAATTAAACCCCTTATTGTGAGGGTAAATACGGCTATAGTGTGACACGGCTTCCTGTGGAAGCTGCTGTCTGCCGCCCCCGTTTTAAGGAGTTTCCTGCGTGACCAATAGCAACCCTTGGGCCCCGCCAAGCAACGAGGGCCCGGAACGTCCTGCACGCTCGGGAAGCATTGTGATCATCGCCGTCGTCGTACTCCTTGCGATCATTGCTGGTGTCACGTGGCTGTTAATGTCGCGCTCCTCTTCTGAAACCACAGAGCAGGAGGCCCTCTTTACGCAGGTGGCCCCGAGCACCAGCACAACAAATTCTGAGGCCACCACAACAAGCAGTGAACCCCTCACTACGAGCGTTAAGACGAGCACTGCGAAACCCGTGACGTCTAAAGCCACGCCTCAGGACAGGTGCGGTACAGCAGCCGAAAAGACCAGGAACGATATTCCACGCCCGATGACGCTGTTTTGCAATGACGACTGGCTCTACCTCGCCACAGAAAATAGCTCCTCTTTTTATCTCTATTCCTGGGGCGGTGGAAAATGGGTTCCCTATAAGAACGACGACCTCGTTGACTCAACGACGATCAAGTGCTGGGATTCCAACCGCCTCAGCGCCGACAATGTCCCGAAGCAAATCACGGATGACATCCCCCTCTGCGAGCAGAGCACTGAGGACAGCGCTGAGAGCACACAAGCGCAAGAGACCTGCGATGGCCGCTATATCCTCATCGTGGACTCCCTCCTCGTCCCTTATGGCGAGTCCCCGCAATCCGAAATCAACCGCGTTGAGGCCCATTACGCCGGGGTCAAGATCATGCCGGGAACAGCATGCAGCTCGCTGCGTTCGGAGCACGAAGGCAAGCAGGTCTATGCGGCCTACTACGACGCCGGACACAGCGTGGATGAGGTCTGTAAACTCAAGGCGCGGTACGGTGGCAACGCCCGTTCGCTCAATAACGATGCAGACTTCAGCGACCCCTGCTAGGGCAACAACTTAGTTTGGAAAGGATTTTTCGCCTCGTGGCACACTACAACCTCTATAGCTCCCTCAACCTTGACCCTTCCGCTGATTCTGCGACTTTGGCCTCGGAGATCGAACGCCGCCTTTCCGCGACGGACCCGTCCAACGCCGCGCTTTACGACGAACTCTCCACCGCCCACAGCATCTTCTCCCGTCAGGACCGCCGCGAGCAGTATGACCGAGCACTCGCGGATCCCTTCGGCCCCGAGGTGGACGTCACCCGCATCCGTGAGATCGCCAACTCCGGCTCGGGTGTGCAGCTCATGCCGCAGCCTTCGAGCGTCCAGGCTTCCGGCTCCTCCAGCTTCAACGTTGATTTCTCCTTCCCCGTGGAGCCCTCCCGTCAGCGTGCGCAGTCGATTCAGTGGTGCATCGTGTGGGGTCTGTTGGCCTTCATGTGGATCATCTCCACGATTCGCGGCCTCGGCACCCTCGCGGAGGTCGGAAACGCCAGCGGCGTCGAGCTCCTCTACGGCGCTGATGACTACGTCGACGAGGCCAGCTCCGCCGGCGCCTTCTTCTTCATGGTCGCCGGCGGTACTCCGGTCTACCTGATGATTGCGGAGTTCATCTGGTCCCTGCGCAAGACCTTGGGCCGCAAGCAAGCTGAGAAGAACGTTTAAAACGCCGAAACCCGCGGCCATCTAGCCGCGGGTCAGGGGGGGATTAACGCAGGCGCTGGCCCACAAATCCTGCTGCCAACGTGTTGCCGCTGGACTGATCGATGAGCAGGAAATTGCCCACCGCGCCGCGGGCGGCATAGTCCTCGACGGGAAGCTCCGCTTGTGTTTGGACGGTGATGTAGGCGATGTCATTGAGTGCTGCGGACTCCGGGGCCTCAACATCCGCCACGCCATCCAGGTCGAGGATGCGGTCCACCGATGCCACGCGCGCCTTGACCAATGCTGTGCCATAGCGCAGCTTCACCATCTGTCCCGCGCGCAGCTCCTTGTCCGTGAGGACCACCGCGGTGGCGGCGAATTCGCGCACCTCCTCCGGGCGCTGCGAACCGGCGATGAGGTCGCCGCGGGCCAAGTCGATGTCATCGGCCAGCCTAAGTACTACGGAATCCCCGGCGCGCGCCGCCTCATCGGAGCCAAGCGGGCCGTCGGTGGTATCAATCGCGGTGACCGTCGAGGTCCGCCCGCCCGGCAGCGTCACCTCATCCCCCACCGCCACGTGCCCAGCCTTCACGCGCCCGGCATAGCCGCGGTAATCAGAGGCGTGCTCGCGGATGACGTACTGGATCGGGAAACGCAGGTCCAGATCATCGGCGCGGCCGGTGGCCACGGGGACGGTCTCTAGCGTTTCGAGGACCGTCGGGCCCTCGTACCAGTCCATGGTGGCAGAGCGTTCCACCACGTTATCGCCCTTCAACGCCGAGATCGGGATGGCCACCGAATCAGTGATACCCAGGCGCGCGGCGAGTTCGGAGAACTCAGTCTCAATCGCACGGAAGGTGGCCTCGTCATAGTCCACCAGGTCAATCTTGTTCACGCCGAGGATCACGTGGCGCACGCCCAAGAGTGCTGCGACGTTGAGGTGGCGGCGGGTTTGTTCGACGACGCCATTGCGGGCGTCGACAAGCAGCACCACCACCTGGGAGGTGGACATGCCGGTGACCGTGTTGCGCGTGTACTGCACGTGGCCCGGGGTATCGGCGAGGATGAAGGTGCGCTTATCGGTGGCAAAGTAGCGGTAGGCCACGTCGATGGTGATGCCTTGCTCGCGTTCGGCGCGGAGGCCGTCGACAAGCAGTGAGAGGTCCATGCCGTCGAAGCCGCGGTCGGCAGAGGAACGCTCCATGGACTCCACCTGGTCCGCCAGCACGGACTTGGTGTCGTAGAGCAGGCGGCCCACGAAGGTGGACTTGCCGTCATCGACGGAACCGGCGGTGCACAGGCGCAGGGTATCGCGCTGTTTGAGCGCGCCGACATTCGGTGCGAGGGTAGTCGTCATCAGAAGTAGCCTTCCTTCTTGCGGTCCTCCATGGCGGACTCGGACAGTTTGTCATCGGCGCGGGTGGCACCGCGCTCGGACAGGGTGGAAATGGAGATTTCCGCGAGCACCTCATCGGGCGAGGCGGCGGTGGATTCCACGGCACCGGTGCAGGACATATCGCCCACGGTGCGGTAGCGCACGGTGCGGATCTCCAGCGGTTCATCCTCGCGCGGGCCGCCCCACTCGCCTGGGGTCAGCCACATGCCGTTGCGGTTGAACACCTCGCGCTGGTGCGAGTAGTAGATGGAGGGAAGCTTAAGGTTGCGTGCGCCGATGTACTCCCAAATGTCGGACTCGGTCCAGTTGGAAATGGGGAAGACACGGACGTTTTCGCCGGCCATCTTGCCGCCGTTGTAGAGGTCCCACAGCTCAGGGCGCTGGCGGCGCGGGTCCCAACCGCCGAAGGAATCGCGGATGGAGAAGATGCGCTCCTTGGCGCGGGCGCGTTCCTCGTCGCGGCGCGCGCCACCAAGGACGGCGTCGTAGCCGCGCTCGGCGATTGTCTCCACCAGCGGCACGGACTGCAGCGGGTTGCGGGTGCCATCGGGGCGCTCCTGGAGGTCACCGCGATCGATCCAGTCCTGGACGTGGGCGACGTGCAGGCGCGCGCCGGTCTCCGCGACGAGCTGATCGCGGAAGTCGATGACCTCCGGGAAGTTGTGGCCGGTATCGACGTGGATGAGCTCGAAAGGCACGGTGGCCGGCGCAAAGGCGCGGCGGGCGAGCTCGAAGACCACGACGGAGTCCTTGCCGCCGGAAAAGAGCAGGCCTACCTTGTCGAATTGCCCGGCGACTTCGCGCAGGATGTGGAGGGATTCGTTCTCTAAGTCTTTAAGGTGTGGTGAAAGAGTCATTATTCGTGCAACCCGCATTCTGTCTTGCCGTCAGCGAAAACGCGCCCGGAGCGCGCATCCTCGCCCTCGCCTACAGGGAAGGTCAACGGCGCGCAGCCGATGGAGCGGTAGCCCTGGAGGGTGAGGGGGTGGATGATGAGGTCGTGTTCCTTGATATAAGCGTCGGTGTCATCGAGGTCCCAGGTAACAATCGGGGAAATCTTCAGCCGGCCCGTGCGGTCCAGGCTCAGCGCCGGGGCGGTGGCGCGGTGCTCGGAATCGGCGCGGCGCAGGCCGGTTACCCATCCGACGTAGGGGTCCATGGCCATGTTGAGCGGCTCCACCTTGCGCATGCGGTTATATGCGGCAACGTCGCGCGCGTACAGGCGCGGGCCATAAATCTTGTCCTGCTCCTCGGGGCTCAAGATAGGCAGGACGCGCACGAGCGGCAGGTCCGCATAGCGCTTGGCGACGTCCCCCGCTACCTCCAACGTCTCCGGAAAGTGCCAGCCGGTGTCGATGAAGAGCAGGTCGGCGTCTAAGTGGGCGCGGTGCGCTAGCTCGGCCAGCACGGTGTTTTCCATGGACATCGTGACGGCAAGCCGACCGGGCGCGTACTCGGCGGCCCATTCGGTGATGGTCGCGGCGGAGGCGTCATAAAGCTTGTCGGCCCACTCCTCGACGAGTTCCTGGTTGCGCTGGGCCACGGCAGGCTCGAGCGGCGCGGTGTCGCGGGTGCCTTCGGGGCTAATGCTGGGATCGCGGTAGTCGCCGCGGTCCAGCAGGTTTATCGGTTCGGTCATGACACCTCACATTAAAGGGAGGCGGGCGTGTGCGCAGCCCCACAGTGGGGCGCGGGGGCTGTGAGCTTGGGTACTAGGGAGAATAAAAATTAGATAGAATGAACCGAGCGGACTAGATTTACAGACTAGACAGTCTATTCCTACCGAACTGAAGGGGTTCTCATGCAGCGTGTCGCAATTGTCGGGGACAGCCCCGCCGCGCTCTCCACCGCCGAACGGCTCATCAGGGCCGGGCTGTGCGTGGACCTCTACTGCGAGCGCCCCGCGCCCTTCGGTTTGCTGCGCCGCTTCGCTGGGCTCGCCGGCGCGGAATCCGTTGCTGAGCCGTGCCCAAAGGGGACAACGCCGCGGCTGCGGCTCATCGGCAACGTCCGCGTCGGAGCCGATATTTCCCACGCGGACCTCAACCAGCTCTCCGCCTCCGGCGACCGCCACCTTGTTCTTTTGGAACTCATGGCCCGCGGCGTGGCCATCACCACGTGGGAGGGCCTGTGCCAGCCCACCGACGACGTCGAGGACTGGGCCGCCGTCACGGCGCGGGCCCAGCGCGCCCCGGTCTGCTTTTAACCGTCCTCGCGCTTTGGCTTGTTGAGATCCTCGAGGGTAGCTAAGCCTAGGGAACGCAGGATCCCCTCGACCGAGTTGATCTCGGCCTCTACCGCACCCAACCTGTCAGCTTGCAGCGCTGACAGCTGTCCGGCTTTCTCCAAATACTTCAAGCGTGGGTAGCGCCCTGCCAAAAGCGTTCCCCAGTAGACGCGCAGATCCAAGATCTCCTGGTTTCCTGGCACCGGTTCGCCATTGTGAAACGCCATGATATCGCGCAGTTGTTGTTCAACCATGGACAAATCCATGTCTGCGCCGGGAGCGCCCTCATCGGAGGAATAGGTTTCCTCGCCATGGCGCAACGGGCGGCGCTCTTTATCGTAGAAGCGATGCAACGTCATGGCGTCTGCTGCCATAACGGGATCGTTGACCGGCAGAGTAGGCGCATCCTCGTGCCCCAACAACTGACCGCGCGACATTCTGATAAACGTGCGCTGGTGTTCCATTCCCGGTGCGGTGCATTCCAAACCCACGCCATAGGATTCCAAATCTTCCTGTTGGAACATGTATCCCAGGTAGCGAGCGTGTGGATTGATGGAAAAGTCTGCGCTGGACGCTCCTGGCAGGTGGAAGTCCACCTGGCGGATGTAGCTGCGCACTCGCGCAACCTGTTCGGGGCTTAAGTAAAGATCCTCATAGAGTGCTCGTGACATGGCGTACTCCTAAAGCATTTGTAGGCGGTCGTAGCTGTCGGTGTCTTCGAAAAAGCCACCGCGCCCGTTGCCCACAATGTCGAAACGATTGACAACTTCGATGCGGTCAAGCCACTTCGCAGAGCGGAAACCGGTGGAGGTCTCCAGTCGCAAGCGCATGGGCGCACCGTTCTTGATGGGAATCTCGCCGCCGTCATAACCAATTGCGATGAGCGTTTCCGGCTGACGGGCCTCCTCCATGGGCATGGACTCGTAGTAGTACGAACCGTTGTAGTTATCGTCGTCGCGAGTCATGTTCTGGAAACTGTGCACGACGACGTCGGAAGCCCCGTCCAGTGGCTTGACTAAATCCAAGAGCTGCGCCAACGGAACGCCTTCCCACTTTCCGACAGAGGTAAATCCTTGAACGCAATGGTGCACCGTATTTTGGGAATACCCAGCCGAAAGCCGGCGTAGGTCCTCCAACGTCAGACGCATGGGCTTTTCGACGAACCCACCAATCTCCAGCACGTAGTCCTTTTCAAATCCATTACAAAGGAGCGCCATGTATTCCTCGGTACCGGGTGGCATGCCCGAGGCCCGGTGATGCGGTGCCTTGGTGACCTCTGAATCGGCATACACCCCGCGTTGGCGCGAAGGAACCTTCGAGCGCAGGAAACGGGTGAAGGGGCGCACCACGGCGTTATGCAACGCGGCAACTGCCATCGGGCGCTTAAGGGAGGTCTTCGTAGCCCAAATGTGGACAAAGACAATAAGCATTATGCCCATGGTGAAAATGATGCCGCCGGCCACCGGCTTATCGGCATGCCCAAAGACCATCTTGGACACCTCGTGACCGTATCCATGCATGATCACCATACCCACGTGAATAACGATGAAGACAAGGTAGGCCACAAGGCCCCAAAAGTGCAGGGTGCGGATGACCTGACGGCCTCCCATCGCCTTGGAAATCCGCGGGAAGTGGTTATTGATAGCGGGCGACTGGAACATGCCAGTGAGGATCATCCACATTGGCAAGATGAGGACAACAAAGCCATAAGACAGCTGTTGGATTGCATTGAACGGGTAGCCGTCCATCGCGCCGGGGATTTGGAAGCCAAGGTAGTGGACTAGATCATCCCATGCTTGGGCAAAGACTCCCCAGCTTTCGGGCCAGTAGCGGCGCCACTGGCCGGTAGCCAGCAAGAGCCCCCAGTAGATAACCAGTAGGAGCATCCACCCCATCACTGAGATGAAGTGCCAATAGCGGCCTTGCCCCAAGGCACCATAGCCTGGAAGGGAAACGATTGGACTGTAGTTTTCGTATTCGCCGGAGACTGGGAAGTACTTGCGCTTGCGCTTTTGTTTGATAGAAAACTGCGCCCATTGTTTGCCTAGGGGCGTGTGAATCGAACGATGCAGCTTAGGGAACGTGCCTAGGATTTCGATACCGCTACGGATGAACAGCGTGACAAAGAGGATATTGACAAAATGTTCGATACGTAGCCAAACGGGAAATTCAGTCAACATGATTAGTCCTCAAAACCTTGATCGTCGGGATAAGCAACGAGCACGCCATAGTCCAGCGCCCAGTACACGACGAGGTAGGCGAGACCACACAGTGCTGTGGTATTCCATGCGGCGGCGAGGTACACATCGGCTCCGTTCCATACCCATGGCGGGGTGCCGGCGAGACCGCCGAAAAACAGAAGCAGTGAACCCACGGCGGGAATGAGTCCGAAATCCCACACACGCCACGGCGTCACGGCACCAAGAACAACAACGACGGCGCACAATGCAACGAGGAGATAGAGGACAATCTCTTGCTCGGGAAAAATCGAAAACTCGGCCCGCGCCACGTACCAGGCCAATCCCCCTTGTAGGGCCATGATGGCCACTATCATGACGCGGGTTAGCTTTGGCAGGTTGATGCGAATATAGCGGAAGAACGGTGCACGCTCTTTGCCCGGCTTGACGTGCAAAGAGATGTCATGAAGGTTTGGGTCAACCGATGAAGGTATGGCAGACATGAGCTACTTCTCCTATCGCGCCCGCTGCGGTCCGCAGGCGTGCTGCGCCCGTGACCATTGCTGGGCACTCGTGTCCAGATGACTCGCTACCGTCACCTGCTGGCAACGCCTGCCCTACCGGAGATTGGCAACGCTCGAGGCAGGCTGGAGCTCTTCTCAGCTCCCTGAAACTCAGTAAACCCCACACCATGAGTTACAGCGAATATGGACGACTGTTCAAATTGCGCCCACGTCTACTAGCTGCGGTTTAGACAAGCGTTCAGAAACCGTCCGTTTGTCCCATTTATCGCACGCGATGAAGCGGTGTTTAACTTGGCAATGTCGAGCTCAACGCTAATTTCTGCCCTCATCCTCGCGCTCAATTCGCTACGCGCTTCAAGGGTAGCCACGCTCCGGAGAAGCATCGATGTACCACCCACACCATTCTTGAAAGGACATGCTTCTTAAATGTCTGCCATGGTCATTTTCGGACTCATCGCCTCTGTAGCACTGCTTTTCGCCTTCGCAATGCTCAACCTTGGGAAATGGACGGTTGATGACTACCCATACCAAATCCTCAACTTCATTGGCGCCGGTTTCCTCGCCGCCTCAGCCGCCACGCCCTTCAACGCCGGCGTCTTCTTCACTGAACTCATCTGGTCCCTCTTCGGTCTGTATGGAATTATCCGCATCTACCTAGACCGTAAGAAGAACACTGCCCAAAGCTAGGGCTCACCCGACCCGCCTCCATTTTGACAGAAAGAATCACCCCCATGAGCTTCGCTTTCGAAATCGGCATCATCGCCGGCATCCTGTTCGTCGTGGCCTACGGCCTGCTCAACTTCCGCGTCCTGACAGCCGATTCCCCGCTGTACCAATCCCTTAATTTCCTCGGCGCGACCGGATTCGTCTACACCGCCATTTCTCCCTTTAACCCAGGCCTGTTCATTGTTGAGACAGTATGGGCCGTCGTCGCGCTTCTTGGCCTCTGGAAGATTTTCACGAAGAAGGCCCCCAGCCAGGCCCGATAAAACCCTCGCCGCTCGGCGCAAACGAGCACTAGACTGAAGGCCCGTCACACACAGGGAGCACGATGTCTAAAGAAGATGCACAGCCACAGCGCAGAGAACTCATCCTGACTGCGGCCCTTAACACCATCGTTCGCGAAGGCGTTGCCGGGCTATCTTTACGGGCGGTCGCCGCCGAGGCACACGTGGCACTCGGCTCCATTGCCTACTATTTCACCGATAAAGACGGCCTCATCAACGCCGCATTCCAGGACTTCACGCACCGCTCGGTGACTGAGTTTCGGGAATTCTATGAAGGCGTCTCCACCCTCGAAGAAGCACGGGCCGCCACTGTGGACATGCTCTCGGCTACCGCCCGTTCACGCACCGATATCATCCTGGGCAGCGAGCTTTACTCGTTGTCGCTGCGCCGCCCGCGCCACCGCATGATCCTTCTGGAGTGGACACGGGCGTGCCAAAAAGTCCTGTCCACATATTTTGATGAACCCACCACGCTGGGGCTTGATGCCCTCTACGAAGGAGCAGTCCTCCACCACGCCATGCGCGTGGGAGAGACTTCGACGCAGCGGATCGCTCTCGCAGTAGAGCGCCTAACCCCACCGGAGTCATTCATCTTGCACACCCCACGCGCGAGCTAGCGCCCGGGCTAGCGATCGCGCGTACTAGGGGATAGACTTGCGCGGTCATTGACCTTTGGCCTTTCCAGGCCGCTCACATGAAACGTTGGTCTATGGAACTCCTACGTATCCTCATATCCCGCTCGAAGCCGTATACCGGCTACGTCATCGCGGTGCTGCTTCTCCAAGCACTGTCCACCGCAGCAACGCTTTACCTTCCTTCGCTCAACGCGAAGATCATCGACAAGGGCGTTGCCCAAGTAGACATCGACTACATCTGGCACACCGGCGGCATCATGCTCATCGTGGCCTTCATCCAGGTCAGCGCCGCCATCGCCGCTATCTGGTTCGGCTCCCGCACCGCGATGGGCCTCGGCCGTGACCTGCGCTCCGAAGTCTTCCGCCGCGTCACCCGCTACTCCGCCGAAGACATGAGCAATTTCGGCACCGCCACCCTCATTACCCGCGGCACCAACGATGTCCAGCAGGTCCAGATGGTCTACATGATGATGCTCAACTTCATGGTTGCCGCCCCCATTATGTCCATCGGCGGCATCATCATGGCCATCCGCGAAGACGCCGGAATGTCCTGGCTCGTCGCGGTGTCCGTCATCGTGCTGCTGGCCGCCATCTCCGTCATCATCGTGCGCCTCATGCCGCTCTTCCGCTCGTGGCAGGAAAAGCTCGACGTCATGAACGGCACGCTGCGCGAGCAAATCGCCGGTATCCGCGTCGTCCGCGCCTTCACCCGCGAGGAGCACGAGGCCAAGCGTTTCCGCACCGCCAACCGCGACATCACCAACCTCTCGCTCAAGGTGGGCCAGCTGTTCGTCCTCATGTTCCCCATCATCACCGTCATCCTGAACGTGGCCACGGGCGCGGTTCTGTGGTTCGGCGGCCACCGCGTCGACGATGGCCTCGTGGAAGTCGGCTCCCTGACCGCCTTCCTGCAGTACCTGCTGCAGATCCTCGCTGCCGTCATGATGGGCACCTTCATGGCCATGATGCTGCCCCGCGCCGTCATTTGCGCACGCCGCATCACCGACGTCCTCGAGCACGATCCTTCCATCGTCGAGCCCGCTACCCCGCTCACCCCGGAGCGCTCCGAGGGCGTGGTCGAGTTCGACAACGTCACCTTCCAGTACGCCGGCGCCGAAGCGCCCGTGCTTCACGACGTCTCCTTCACCGCCACCCCCGGCACCACCACCGCGCTTATCGGCGCGACCGGTTCCGGCAAAACCACCGCGCTCTCCCTGATCCCGCGCCTCTATCTCCCGACGAAGGGGCGCGTGCTTCTCGACGACACCGATATCGCCGATATGGCACGAGGGGACGTCGTCAAGCGCGTGGGCCTCGTGCCCCAGAAGCCGTACCTGTTTAGCGGTTCCGTGGCCTCCAACCTGCGCCTCGGCGCCCCGGACGCCACCGACGAGGAGCTGTGGGAAGCGCTGCGCGTGGCCCAGGCAAACTTTGTCGAGAACCTCGACATGCACATCTCCCAGGGCGGCACCAACGTTTCCGGTGGCCAGCGCCAGCGCCTGTCCATCGCGCGCATGCTGGTGGCGCAGCCGTTGGTGTACCTCTTTGATGATTCCTTCTCCGCGCTCGATGTCCTCACGGATGCCGCGGTACGCGACGCCATGCGGGAATACACCGCGAAGGCGACGACCATCATCGTGGCGCAGCGCGTGAGCTCGATTGTGGATGCGGATCAGATTTTGGTCATGGACGCCGGGCGCGTCGTGGCCCGCGGCACGCACGAGGAGCTGCTGGAAAGCTCGACGACGTACCGCGAAATTGTGGAATCCCAGGAGGTGGCATAAATGACTGAGCAAGATAACGCGACGTTAGAAGCCGAGATCGAGGAGAAGACCGGCGAGAACGCGCCTCGCAAGGCCAAGAACTTCTGGCCCTCCGCCAAGCGTCTTTTTGGCCTGCTCGCGCCGTTCAAGGCGCAGCTTGTCGCGATTGCCGCGATGAACCTCGTGTGCGTATTCCTCGCCGTGGCCGCGCCCAAGGTGATGGGCAAGGCCACCGACGTCATCTTCTCCGGCGTCATTTCCCGCCACCTGCCCGCCGGTATGACCAAGGAGCAGGCCATCGCCGCTCTGCGCGCCGGCGGGCAGGATAAGTTCGCGGACATGGCCTCCGCCATGGACTTGAACCCCGGCTTCGGCATTGATTTTTCCGAGCTGGGCACGATCATCGGCATCGTGATTGCGATGTACGTGGTGTCCTCGCTCTTCCAGTGGTGGCAGGGCTACCTGCTCAACTCACTGGTGATGAAGGTTGTCTTCGATCTACGCGAGCGCATCGAGGCGAAGATCAACCGGCTGCCGCTGAACTACTTCGATACGCAGTCGCGCGGCGACCTTCTTTCGCGCACCACCAACGATGCCGACAACGTCCAAACGGCCCTGCAGCAGGCCATTTCGCAGCTGTTCTATAACCTGCTCATGGTCATCGGCATCACGGTCATGATGTTCACCGTGTCCTGGCAGCTGGCCCTCGTGGCGCTGCTGGCGCTGCCGCTGACCGCGGTGGTCATCGCGGTAATTGGCTCGCGCGCGCAGAAGCAATTCAAGACGCAGTGGAAGGCCACCGGTGACCTCAACGGGCAGGTTGAGGAAGCCTTCTCCGGCCACGACCTGGCGACCGTCTTCGGGCGCATCGACTCCATGACGGAGGACTTTGATAAGCGCAACGAGGAGCTCTTCCGCTCCGCCTCGCTGGCGCAGTTCTTAGCGGGCATGATGATGCCGATCATGCAGTTCATCTCCTACCTGTCCTACGTGGTCATCGCGGTGCTCGGCGCGCTCAAGGTCGCCTCCGGCAACCTCACGCTGGGTGGCGCCCAGGCCTTCATCCAGTACTCCCGCGAGTTCAACCAGCCGCTGGGCCAGCTCGGCGGAATGATGCAGCAAGTGCAATCGGGCGTGGCCTCGGCCGAGCGCGTCTTCGAGTTCCTCGACGCCGAGGAAGAGCCCGCCGAGGAGACCACCTCCCGCCTGGGCGGGCGCGCGAAGGGCTTGGTTGAGTTCGAGGACGTGGACTTCTCCTACAATCCCGAAACCCCACTCATCCAGGATCTCAGCCTCCGCGTGGAGCCGGGCCAGACCGCCGCCATCGTCGGCCCCACGGGCGCCGGCAAGACCACGCTGGTCAACCTCATCATGCGCTTCTACGACATCGATTCGGGCAGCATCCGCCTCGACGGCGTCGATACCGCGCAGATCTCGCGCCACGAGCTGCGCTCGCAGGTGGGCATGGTGCTGCAGGACGCCGTCGTCTTTGAGGGCACCATCATGGACAACATCCGCTACGGCCGCCTCGACGCCACCGATGAGGAAGTCATTGCCGCCGCCAAGGCCACCTACGTGGACCGCTTCGTCCACGCGCTGCCTGAGGGCTATGACACGGTCATCGATCAGGACAATGGCGCGATTTCCGCTGGCGAGCGCCAGCTCATCACCATCGCGCGCGCTTTCCTGGCGCAGCCGGCGCTGCTCATCCTCGATGAGGCCACCTCTTCCGTGGATACCCGCACCGAGGTGCTCGTTCAGCAGGCTATGAATGCGCTGCGCGCGGACCGCACGTCCTTCATCATCGCGCACCGCCTGTCCACGATTCGTGACGCCGACCTCATCATCGTCATGGAGGAAGGACGCATCGTGGAACAGGGCACCCACGCCGAGCTTCTCGACGCCCACGGCGCCTACTGGCGCCTCCACCAGTCCCAGTTCCGCGAGGACTAGTCGACGGTCACGGACATCCTCGGGGCCGAGAACGTGTCACCCGTGAGGTTCGCCAACTCGAGGGTGACGTCGCTTAAGGAAAGGTGCTCCATGAAGGCGTCGGGAAGCTCGGCGTCCGGAGCAGGGGGAATTCCGAGCTGATCGAGGACGGCATTGATATCGCCGCCGGTGAGATCCGCCGTGACGGGCACGGTGCGCGCACCCTCGACGGTGGGCGTGACGGTCAGCGAGGTCGCCACGATGCGCGCGGGCTCCACGGTGGTTACTGAACCACCGGTGGTGAGCAGGCCATCGCCGGCGTTGCCGGGCAAGGTGATGGCCAGGTTGCGCACGGCAAGGCGATCGCCGGTGAGCTCGATAACGCGCACCTCGCCGTCGCGGGTGGGCATCGTGCCCAGCGTGGCTTTCACGTTTCCCGTTATCGTGACCTCGTCCGCCTTCACGGTGGAAAAGTAGGGCTGCGCCGGGGCGACCTGCGCGCTCACGCCCGTCGCACTCGCCGCAGCGACCATGGCGGCCACGAACAACACTCTCCGTGAGCGCGAAGGACGGTGATTAAACATCGGTGGGCTCCCACGCCAGGGTGAGCGCGCCGCCAATGATGCCGAGCAGCGTGCCGATAAGGAAACCTCCCAAGTTAGAGGTAGGCAGCGCAATCACGGCCACGATGATGCCCAGCACTCCCAGATACGTCGAGGTGGCCGGGCGGAACCACGCGCCTAAGCCGAACATGACCAACAGCGCCCCGATAAGCAGCGTGGACACGCCCGACACCGTGGAAATCATGACCAGCAGGTCCGAGATGTGCACGGTGAAATACGCGGGCGTGGCGATGACGATTCCCGAAAGTATGAGCAGCAAGCCCGGGATGAACGGCCGCCCACCGCGCCACGCCTTAAACCGATCAGCAGCCATTTCCGCGGCCCCGTTCCACGGATACACCCACGTTCTGTGCTGACAGCGTCTTGGCGCCGATGGAGGTGGCGCGGACGTCGTCGGCAGTCAGCGAAACCTTCTTTGCATACAGGCCCCACGTTCCGGGATCCGCGGTGGTGGACAGCTGGCGCGCGTCGATGCCCACGTTCGCATCCTCCATGACCAACGAACCCTCGATGTCCGACGCACCAACCAGCAAGTCGGTGGCCTCCACGCTGTTATCGCCCTTCGCCTTCAGCGCCAGCGTGGCCTCCCCCACCGCCGGCAGGTCCGTCGTGACGTAGAGGCAAAGATCCGAGGCCACCGCGTGCTCCATCTTCAACCGGGCCGTCGGCACGTCCTCCTCGCCCTTCTTGTCACTATCCACGAAGAGCGAGAAAGCCTCGCCTTCCAAGTGCCGCATGTTGACGTTGAAGAACGTTCCCGATAGCGCCAGGTTTGCCGTCAGACCGCCTTGCGCCACCGCAAACCCCGTCACGCCGAAAGCCGCAAATCCTGCGATGAGCCCCACCGCCGCCTTCGGCGCACTGATTCTTCCCATACACGTCAGCTTATTTCTCGGCCTCCGAAAACACTAGCTGAATGCTGACTCACTGATTTCGGGGCCGAGGATTTAAGGTAAGAGGCACACACAGCAGCAATTAAAGGAGCGCGCATGTTCGGCTGGGTTGCCATCGCCGCATCGGTCCCGGTGTGGCTGTACTTTTTCTACCGCCTCACGGCGCTGTTTCGGTTCATCCGCTCCGGCGGCCCCACGCAGCTAAACCGTACCGACCGCCCCCTGGCGCGCCTCGGCCGTGTGCTTATCGAAGTCTTCGGCCATACCCACTTCAAAGGCCGGCCGCTGGTCAATGCCGCGCACTGGCTCGTCATGGTGGGCTTCCTCTTCGGCGCCATCGTGTGGTTCGAGGCCTATATCCAAACCTTTGCGCCCGATAAAGGCTGGCCGTGGCTGGGCGACTGGCCGGTCTACCACTTCATCGAAGAGGTCCTCGCCATCGGCACCGTGCTGGGCATCTGCTTCCTCATTGGCGTGCGCCTGAAACTCGGCCACACCGAGCGCGGCAGCCGCTTCTACAACTCCCAGGTCTTCCCCGCACGCCTGGTGGAGGCCATCGTGCTCCTCGAGGGCCTCGGCATGCTCGCCGTCAAGGCCTCCGCCATCGCCACCTATGGCGGCGGCTCCCCGTGGGCTGATTTCTTGACCATGCGTGTGGCGGGGGTTATACAGGCGTCGCCAAGCACGGTGCAATTCTTTGCCCTGGTGAAGCTGCTGACGGGCCTGGTGTTCATCGCATGCATCGCGCGCTATTTCCAGTGGGGCGTGATGTGGCACCGTTTCATGGCCTTCTTCAACATCTTCTTCCAGCGCAACGCCACGGGTGAAAAAGCGCTGGGGGCTGTGCCCACGCCGGACCTGGAGGACCTCGAGCCGGGGAGCTGGAAGATGCTTCTCGACGCCTCCTCCTGCACCGAATGCGGCCGCTGCCAGGACCTGTGCCCCGCGTGGAACACTGAGAAGCCGCTGAGCCCGAAGAAGCTCATGATGGACCTGCGCCAGGGCGCGCTGGATAACTACAACCCGCACGAGGGGCTCAACGTGCTGGCGATGGCGGGCACGATTGATGATGATGTCCTGTGGGCCTGCACCAACTGCGGTGCGTGCGTGGACCAGTGCCCGGTAGACATCGAGCACATCGACCACGTGGCGGACCTGCGCCGGTTTAAGGTGCTGGCGGAGTCCGACTTCCCGTCGGAGCTGACCGGGTTGTTTAAGAACATGGAGACGAAGGGCAACCCGTGGGGACGCAATGCTTCGGAGCGCCGCGCGTGGATCGACGAGGCGCGCGCCGATGGCATCGAGGTGCCGATTATTGGTGAGGACGCGGAAGACTTTTCGGACCTGGAGTATCTGTTCTGGGTCGGTTGCGCGGGCACGTATGACGACAAGGGCCGCGCCACGACGCGCGCCGTGGTGGACATGCTGCACACCGCCGGCGTGAAGTTCGGTGTGTTGGCTACGGGCGAGACCTGTACCGGTGACCCGGCGCGCCGTGCCGGAAATGAGTTCCTGTTCCAGGTGATGGCGGAGCAGAACGTCGCCACGCTTAACGACGCCTTCCGTGGCGTCCCCAAAGGCCAGCGCAAAATCATCACGACGTGTCCGCACTGCTTCAACACGATTCGCAACGAGTACCCCGACTTCGACGGCCACTTCGACGTGCTGCACCACACGCAGCTGCTTAACCGTTTGGTGCGGGAGAAGCTGCTTGTGCCGGTGCCGCGCTCCCCGGAGAACCGCAAGCCGGTGACCTACCACGACCCGTGCTTCCTGGGCCGCCACAACAAGGTCTTCGACCCGCCGCGTGAGCTCGTGGAGGCGACCGGTGCGTCGCTAGCGGAGATGGACCACAACCGCGACGAGGCCTTCTGCTGCGGCGCCGGTGGCGCGCGCATGTTCATGGAGGAAAAGCTAGGCAAGCGCATCAACGAGTTCCGCTCGGAGCAGGCCGTGGCAACGGGCGCGGAACAGATCGCGACGGGCTGCCCGTTCTGCAACGTCATGCTCACGGGCGGCGTGAAGTCCATCGCACCGGAAACTCAGGTCAGCGATGTGGCGCTCATGCTGCGCAGCGCCATCGCCCCCTCCGGCGACCTCCCTGCCCCGCGCGAGAAGGCCTTCCTCGACACGCCTCGCCGCCTGCCGGTCTCCACCGCGCCTTCCCCGGAAGCACCCGCTGCGCAATCTGCACCGACAAGCTCCCCGCAGGCCCCCACCACAGCGCCGTCCGCACCAAGCGCTCCCTCTGCGCCGCAGGCACCTGCAGCGCCGACGCCTCCGGCTGCCCCCAGCGCTCCTGCAGCACCCACTGCGCCGCAAGCTCCGTCCGCGCCAACCGTGCCTACTGCTCCAGCAGTTCCTTCCTCCCCTGGCGCTCCGATTGCACCGGCGGCTCCGGCTGCCCCCAGCGCACCCGCCGCGCCGTCCGCACCGACACCACCGGCTGCCCCAACGGCTCCATCCGCCCCTGGAGCACCGGCGGCCCCCAGCACACCTCAGGCACCCGCAGCTCCGACTGCGCCAAGCGCGCCGCAAGCACCCGCAGCGCCTAATGCGCCGGCGGCTCCTTCGGCACCGAAACCTCCAACTGCGCCCAGCACTCCTGCAGCGCCGTCCGCTCCGACACCACCGGCGGCACCCAGCGCACCCGCGGCACCAAAGGCTCCAGCCGCGCCCAGCGCACCTCAGGCGCCCGCAGCGCCGGCTGCGCCCAGTGTGCCGGCTGCTCCAGCAGCGCCAAGCGCACCAGCCGCACCGAAGGCACCATCTGTGCCAGACGCGCCAGCGGCGCCGAAGGCTCCGGGGACGTCGGCAAGCAAGGGCGACTAGTGCGACGTCGGCCACACCACCAACGCACGGGGTAGGCGTGCCTGATACCCCACAGGTACGCTCTACCCCATGCAAACTGACGTGACCTACGTCCTCGCCTCGGGCGAGACCAACTACACCAACTCGCTGGTGTCCTTCGCATGGATTATGGCGGTGGCACTGTTGGCGCCGTTGGTATCCCATGCCCTGGGTAAGAAAATGCCGGCCGTGGCGCTGTTGATTTTCTTCGGCATGCTCATCGGCCCATCGATGTTGGGCCTGGCCCATGAAGACCCCGGCATCGGCATGCTCAAGGAGCTTGGCGTTGGCGCGCTGTTCCTGCTTGCGGGCTTTGAAATCGACCTCGCCAGCCTGAAATCGAAAGAAGCCGCGACGGGGCTCTCCACCTGGCTCATCTGCATGGTGGTGTGTGGCGTCGGCGCGTACTTCCTCATGGATGACATCCCGGGTGCCATCGTCATGGCAATTGCTTTGACGTCGACGGCACTGGGCACCATCACACCGATGCTCAAGCAGGACAAGCTGCTTGGCACGCGGGTAGGCGATTCCGTGGTCATCCACGGCGCCATCGGTGAGGTCGCGCCGATTACCGCGATGGCGCTCCTTTTGGGAACGCGCTCCACGTGGACCACGATGTTGATTCTTCTGGCCTTCATCGCAATCGCGGTCGCCGTGGCCATCATGCCCTTTGCCATTACGACGCTCATGCCGTGGTTCAAGGACGCATTCATCTCCGGAGCGGGCTCCACTAACCAAACCATCATGCGCCTCATCATTTTGATTCTGGCTATCCTCATGGCGGTCACCGCGGTCTTTGAGCTCGATATCGTGCTGGGTGCGTTCGCGGCGGGCATCATCCTGAACCGCATCGTGCCCGACGAGTTCCATAAGGGCTTGGAGAACCGCCTCGACGTGGTGTTTTATTCCATGCTCATCCCGGTCTTCTTCGTGGTCTCCGGCATGGCGATTGACTGGAAGGTGATCATGGATGAGCCCCTCAAGGTCCTCGGCATCCCGCTTCTCATCCTGGTCACCCGCGGCCTTCCGGTGTTCCTGCGCGAAAATATCCACCACACGGGCTCCGACGTCGAAACCACCCGCGAGCGCCTCCAAGTGGCGCTCTATGCGGCAACCGGCCTGCCCATCATCGTGGCGGTCATGACGCTGGCGGTGGATTCGGGCATCGTCGATTCTGAAATCGCCTCCATCTTCATCGCCGGCGGTGCCCTCACCGTCGCAATCTTCCCGTTCCTCTCCGGCCTCGTGCGCGAAAAGGAGCAAGCTAAATAGGCTGCTAGGATGGCTATTGTGACTAATCCTTTCAGCATGCGGCTTTCCGACGCCGAACGGACCAACGCCGTCAACGACCTCGCCCAGGCATTGGGTGAAGGCCGTCTATCGATGGACGAGTTTGAACAGCGCACCGACGCGATAATGGAGGCGACGACTCGCCGCGAGCTGGCGGCCGTCTTCATGGATATCCCCACCAAGGCCAGCACGGAGCTCAAGATTTACTCCCAAGGTGAAATGGAGCGCGCCTACCAGGCTACGAAGAAGCCTCGACTGGCCACGGCCATGGTGGGCACGCTGGGGTTGTTGTTCGGCTCGATTGCATCTTTCGGTGCCATGTCCGGCGTCACCGCCGCGCTGACCGGAACGGGTTTGCTCTTCCTCATCCCCGCGCTGTGGATCTTGCTGTACGTGGCCAAGGTGGGCCCGGAATCCTGGCACCGCCCGTCGCCGCGCCAGATCGAGCGCCAGCGCATGCGCGAGCTCAAGGCCGCGGACGCGGAGGAACGCGCGCAGATGCGGGCGTTGGAGCAGGCGCAGTGGGCGGAGAGGCGTCGTCAAGCAAGCGAAATCACCGGCGATGCGATGAATCTGGCCAAACGCAAGCTGGAGCAGTGGAACCAGAAGTAACATATCCGGCATGACACACAACCGGATTTTTGATCAATCCACCAAACTACAAGGCGTTGCCTACGATATTCGCGGCGAGGTTTCCACCGAGGCCGAGCGCATGGAGCTCGACGGGCACAGCATCCTGAAACTCAACACCGGCAACCCGGCGGTGTTTGGTTTCGATGCGCCGGACGTCATCATGCGCGACATGATTGCGGCGCTGCCGACCTCGCAGGGCTACTCCACGTCGAAGGGAATTATCCCGGCGCGTCGCGCGATTGTGACGCGCTATGAGCTGGAGGATTTCCCCAGCTTCGACGTCAATGACGTGTACCTGGGAAACGGCGTCTCCGAGCTGATTTCGATGGTCACGCAGGCGCTGCTTGACGACGGCGATGAGGTTCTCATCCCCGCCCCTGACTACCCCCTGTGGACGGCGGCGACGTCGCTGGCGGGTGGCACACCCGTGCACTATTTGTGCGATGAGGAGGATGATTGGAATCCGTCCATTGAGGATATTCGCGCAAAAGTAACGGAGAAGACCAAGGCAATTGTGGTCATTAATCCGAATAACCCGACGGGTGCGGTGTACTCGCGTGAAACGCTGCAGAAAATCGTTGAGGTAGCACGCGAATACAATCTGCTCATTCTGGCGGATGAGATTTATGACCGCATTCTTTATGACGGTGCGAAGCACATTTCGATTGCCTCCCTGGCGCCGGATTTGCTGACGATCACGTTTAATGGCCTGTCGAAGGCCTACCGCGTGGCCGGCTACCGCGCGGGCTGGATGGTGCTGACGGGCCCGAAGTCCCATGCCCGCGGTTTCATTGAGGGCCTGGATTTGCTGGCGGGCACGCGCCTGTGCCCGAATGTGCCGGCGCAGCACGCAATTCAGGTCGCGCTGGGCGGGCGGCAGTCGATTTATGAGCTCACCGGCCAGGGCGGGCGCTTGCTCAAGCAGCGCAACATTGCCTACGAGAAGCTCAACGAGATTCCGGGCGTGTCCGTAACGAAGCCGATGGGCGCGCTGTATTGCTTCCCGCGCCTGGACCCGGAGGTGTATGAGATTCACGATGACGCGAAGCTCATGCTCGACATCCTGCGCGCAGAGAAGATCCTCATGGTGCAGGGCACCGGCTTCAACTGGCCTACGCCGGATCACTTCCGCGTGGTCACGCTGCCGTGGGCTTCGCAGCTGGAGAACGCGATTGAGCGGCTCGGCAACTTCCTGGTGAGCTACCGCCAGTAGCACTGCACGCTACTGACAACTAGGCTTCCCACGATCGGGCAGGCGTAAAGGGGCGCGCTCGGCACAAAAGCGTGCGCGGCCCCCTTGCCTCAAGCACTAGCGGTCGGGCGGAGCGGGGCTTCCCGGCTCGGAAGGTGTGGATGCCGGCGGCGTGGCGGGGTTGCGGGGAGGGGCGTATCCATGGCCCGTGCCTGCTGTCTCGTGTTCGCGGATGCGCTGGGCTCGCGGCGCGCGATGCGGGTGGGCCGGTTCCCGCGGATCGCGGGGCCCAGCCGGCACCCATTTAATCTTGCCGTTTTCGCGCACAATGCGGCCGCGACCCGGCAGGCCGTTGATGGCGTTGTGGTATTTGCACAGCGGGGTGAGGTTCTCGGGGTTCGTTTCGCCGCCGTGTCTCCATTCTGTGATGTGGTGTATCTGGGAATAATCGGCGCCGCACAGGCAGCGATCCCAGGCGCAGGTGGGTTGCTCGCCGCACGCCATGATGCGCTGCTTCTCCGAGGCGACGCGCTGGGTGCGGTGGAGTTCCACGGGGCCTTTGACGCGGTCAACAATCATGACGAGGCCTTCTTCGGCGAGCTCGCGCTCGATGAGCTCTTTGCCCGTGATCTTGGCGCCGTTGGATAGCTGAATCACGATGTCCCCAAGGTCTGGGGCTGCGTTGTCCTGAGACTCGTCGGCGCAGGGCTGGTCCGAAGTAGAATTTGGGGGTATTGGAGCGGTGGAAGCAGGAGCCGCGGAGTCGGGGCGCGGGGTGGACGGATCACCGAGGCGACCCAGGATTGTGGCGTACTCGGGAAGCTCCATGACGGCGAGGGTCTGGGCTACCGGGCGGGCGAGGCGGCCCTCGCGAAACGCAGCCGTAAAAGAGCCGACCGGATCGTCCTCATCGATGTTGGGGCGCAGGTCCTCGATGAGCGCGGCCGGGGCCGTGAGCGTGAGCTTCGACAGCTCCTTGCCACGGCGAATTGTCACTCCCGGCTTCGGCGCAGGCGGCGGGCTGAGCTCGCGAATGCGCTTGCGCGCATAGCGGGCCACGGCCTTTTCATCGCCAGCGATTCCGCACAGCTCAATGCGCAGATCCCACGCCTGATGCTGCTTCTTCAACCTTCCCGCGAAGCGTTCAATGAGCAGCAACGTGGGCAGGTCGTGTCCGTTGGCACGGGCGGCCGCAACGGCACGCGCCTGTTTGCGGGTGAAGGAGGTGGAGGCAAAGTAGACGTCGAAAAGCGCCAGCAGAGAGCGTGCCGCAGACTCCGGACCCCACGCCCGGAGCTGCTCGAAGCTGAGCCCCGCAACGCCGGCGACGAGCTCGATGCCCGCCGCCTGGCTGCGAAGATGCGCTTCCACAAGGTTCATGCCAGCAACGCTAAACGCCCCACCCGCACCGCACAACGGCGCCGCCGCCAGCCTGTGGATAACTTGTTGATCGCGTCATCATTAGTTTTCTTTTTAATGAAACTCATTCACAATGATAGGCATGACTAACCTGAATCCGTGGCGTACTGGGCTCATCAGTTTTCTTAGCCTCACCGCTCTGATAACGCTTGCGGGTTTGTTTCTACTACGCCCCACCACCCCGCCATCCGAGCACACCAGCGCCGATTTCTTCGCTACCTATGCGCTCAATCAGCCACAGGTGACCGGAACCGTCGACCGCATCGATCATCATCTTTGCAGCGACCCCCACGCCGGCCAAGCCTTCGACGAAGCCCCGCTGATTCCTGCCGCAAACGATGACACCAGTTGCACCCGTGCACTGATAGATCTGACCTCCGGCGAGGACACGGGGCGCAAAACCCAACTCATCTTCCACGGCCTGGCCAGCGACCCGACCTTAAACCAGGGCGATGAGATAATTCTTACCGTCTCCAGCGACGGCACCTATGCCTTCGCTGATTTTCAGCGCAGTGGAAACCTTGCGCTGTGGGCTATCATCACGGCCCTTGTCATTGTCGGCTTCGCCGCCTGGCACGGGCTGCGCGCGCTGGTGGGCCTTGTAATCAGCTTGGCAATCGTCTTCTTCTACCTCATCCCCTCCCTTATCGAGGGCCATTCGGCGCTGCCGCTGGCGCTCGTTACCTGCGCGGCCATCCTTTTCCTCGCCGTTCCTCTCGTGCACGGTGTGAACTGGAAGTCAGCCTCCGCCCTGGGAGGCGCAGTGGTGGCGCTGGCGTTGTCGGGGGCGCTGGGGTGGGCGTCGATAAGCAGCACGGCACTGACGGGTTCCAGCTCGGAGGATAACCTCAAGCTGCTGCTCTACATGCCGGGGGTTTCCGTCGTGGGGGTGCTACTGTGCGGGTTCATCATCGGTGCGCTCGGCAGCCTCAACGACATCGCGGTGGCTCAGGCCTCCACCGTGCGCGAGCTGCACGCCGCCGATCCGACGGTGGGGCCCGGCGCGCTCTTTACCTCAGCGATGAAAGTGGGCCGCGACCATATCGCCTCCATGGTGTACACCATCGTGCTGACCTATACCGGCGCGGCCCTTCCCCTGCTCATGCTCATCACGGCGGCGCAGCGCCCAGCCCTGCAGATCCTCTCCAGCGACCTCGTCGCCACGGAGGTTCTGCGCTCCCTGCTGGGCGCGATGGCCTTGACACTCGCGGTGCCGCTGACCACCGTGATTGCGGCGTTTACTGTGCCGGAAGGACGCGACCAAGCGCCTCGACGGTCCAGCCCGCGGCACGCCAAGCATCGACGCTGAGCACGTTGCGGCCGTCGATAATGTGGCGGCGGGCCACGAGTGCACCAGCCTCAGCCGGGTCGAGGTCGCGAAATTCCTGCCACTCGGTGGCGAGGATGACCAGCTCGGTGTCCTTGAGTGCCGCGCTTGCCGACGCCGCGTAGTTCAACGTCGGGAATACCTTCTTGGCATTCTCCATGCCCTCCGGGTCGTAGACCGTGACGGCGGCACCGGCCAGGGAGAGCGAACCGGCCACGGAGAGCGCCGGCGAATCGCGGACGTCATCGGAGTTGGGCTTGAAAGCGCAGCCCAGAACGGTGACGCGGTGGCCGAGGAGGGATCCGTCGAAAGCCTGCTTGGCCAAGTCCACGACGCGATCGCGGCGGCGCATGTTGATGGCGTCGACCTCACGGAGGAAGGTCAGAGCCTGGTCCGCACCCAGCTCGCCGGCGCGCGCCATGAAGGCGCGGATATCCTTGGGCAGGCAGCCGCCGCCGAAGCCCAAGCCCGCACCGAGGAATTTGCGGCCGATGCGTTCGTCGTAGCCGATGGCGTCGGCAAGCTTGACCACGTCCGCACCGGCAATCTCGCAAATTTCAGAGACCGCGTTGATGAAGGAAATCTTGGTGGCCAAAAAGGCGTTGGCGGAGACTTTCACCAGTTCCGCGGTCTGCAGGTCGGTCACGATGAACGGGGTGTTCTGCGCCAGCGGCTTGGCATAGACCTCGCGGGCAACCTCTTCGGCACGACTCTCGGCGAATTCGCCGACGCCGAGGACGATGCGGTCCGGGGTGATGGTGTCCTTGACGGCGTAGCCCTCGCGCAGGAACTCCGGGTTCCACGCAATCTCCACGCTGGTGCCCTCCGGGGCAAGCTCATTGGCCATCTGCTGCAGCTCCGCTGCGGTGCCCACCGGGACGGTGGACTTACCGAAGATGATGTGCTCGCCCTTCAAGCGCGGCACGAGTTCCGAAATGACGGACTTCACGTAGGTCAGGTCCGCCGCATAGGAGCCGTGTGCCTGCGGGGTTCCTACGCCGAGGAAGTGCAGGTTGGCGAATTCCGCGGCGTCGTCATAGCTGGTGGAAAAACCCAGGCGGCCAGACTCGATGTTGCGCTCGAGCACCTCCGGAAGGCCGGGCTCGTAGAACGGCACGCGGCCATTCTTGAGGGCTTCAATCTTGTTTTCATCAACATCTACACCGAGTACCTCGTGGCCGAGCTCCGCCATACAGGCGGCGTGAGTCGCACCTAGGTAGCCGGTACCAATAACAGTCATACGCATAACCGGCTATTTTAGGCGCTGCGCTACCGTCTCGCCCGGCGAGATGCGGATTGTTTAGCGGAAGTTTAGATAGGACTTCGACGGTGTAGGCCCGCGCTGACCCTGATACTTCGACCCCAACGCGCCGGAGCCATACGGGGCCTGCGCCGGCGAGGACATCTGGAAGATGGCCAGCTGGCCCACCTTCATCCCCGGCCACAAGGTAATGGGCAAGTTCGCGGTGTTAGACAGCTCGAGCGTGATGTGTCCGGAGAAACCCGGATCAATGAATCCGGCCGTGGAGTGCGTCAGCAGGCCCAAGCGCCCCAGGGAGGACTTGCCCTCCAAGCGGCCTGCAAGGTTGGCCGGCAGGGTGAACTTCTCCAGCGTTGCACCGAGCACAAATTCACCCGGATGCAGCACGAAGGCATCGCCCTCAGCCACCTCCACCTCGCTGGTGAGGTCCGGCATCTCCTGCTTGGGGTCGATGTGCGTGTAGCGCGAGTTATTAAACACGCGAAAGAACTTGTCTAGGCGCACATCGATGGAGGAAGGCTGGACCATCTCTGCGTCATAAGGCTCAATACCCAAGGCATCAGGCCCCTCTGAGTCGATGGCGGCACGGATATCACGATCAGAAAGAAGCACGGTTGATAGTCTACCTCCCCACTGGGCCTTTTATGGCCTCGGGCGGCGGCGGTGCTAAGCTTTACGACGATGCACATTCTGCATTGCGCCGACGTAGTTTAATGGTAGAACTGCAGCTTCCCAAGCTGCTGGCGCGGGTTCGATTCCCGTCGTCGGCTCCACGTATTTTCCCAGTTCATGGACTAATTTCATACCTACAGGATGGACCATGACAGCCCCTATCTTCACGCCCAAAACCACAGCGGAGCTTCGCGCTGAACGTGAGCATGTACTTCAAGATCTTGCGCCCCGCACAATCGATGAGCTCCGCGAACAGCGCGCGGTTGATCAAATTTTAGCCATCGACGAGGCCACTCTGAATCGGTATGAAGCCCTGTGCTTCGTTATCGGCGACTAGACAGACACGTTTTCTCTCAGAGCTACATCGTCCCTAGCCTGAGATTCAAAAACTACCCCCACGTCAATACCAGGGCGTGCGGTAACAAACCCCACAGGCAGGACACAATGGGCAAGCACGAACCAGCGGAAATCAGCGACGCACCCAAGAAGAAGGGCGTCAACCCCAACGCCATCATTGCGTTAATTCTGATCCTCGTCGGTCTCGGTGTCTTGCTCTACCCCGTCGTGGCCACGCAGTGGAACAACCACACCCAATCCCGCGCCGCCGAGGAATACGCCAAGCTGGAGAAGCAAGCCCCGCCAGAAGTACTGCACACCGCCTGGGAGGAGGCACAGGCCTACAACGCCCAGCTGGGCCAAATCAGTGTGGAAGACGCTTGGACCACCACCGATGACGAGAACTCTCCCGAGTACCAGCGCTACCGCCAATACCTGTCTGTGTTGTCAGAGACCGATGCCATGGGTCGCATCGTCATCCCCTCTATTGATTCCGATCTGCCCATTTATCACGGCACCTCAGAAAGAGCACTCTCCCGCGGCGCTGGCCACCTCTACGGCACGGACCTACCTGTCGGTGGCGTGGGGAACGGCGAGGGCAGGCACGCAGCGCTCTCTGCTCACACGGGTCTACAGAATGCCACGCTGTGGGACAACCTCACCAAGGTCAAGAAGGGCGATGCTTTCTACATCGCCGCCGGCGGCGAGAAGCTCAAGTACGAGGTGCACGATATTCGGGTCGTCGAGCCTGCGGACACCAGCTCGCTCCACCGTGAGCCAGGCCAGGACCTCGTTACGCTCATTACCTGCACCCCCTACGGTGTAAATACCCACCGCTTGCTCGTCACCGGCCACCGAGTGCCAATGGATCCGGAAGACGAGGCCGCATTCAACAGCTCTGGTATTCACTGGCAGTGGTGGATGTGGGCCATTCTGGCTGCCGCTGCCATCATCGTGCTTCTTCTCATCTACTGGTGGCGCAAATATGTCAGCAATGCCAAGGACACCGTGATTGACGACGACCCGCAGGACTCCTAACCGACAATGAGCATGCAATAAGGCCCGCCCTTCCCTGGTTATTGGAAGAGCGGGCCTTTTCTAAAGTTGCCGCAAGCGGTGGTTCTATGCCGGGCGACGTCGCAAAGCGAGGCACCCTGCCGCGACAATCGCGCCACCAGCGAGCGCCCACAGGCCTACGCCCTCACCACCGGTCTTGGGCAGTGCACCCTTGGTGATGTCAGCGACCTGAAGGACGCCGATCTTCTTCACACAGTTGGCAGCGGTGTCAGACTCAGCGCACCTATTACTGGTGATCGCGGTCCCTCCGGAGAGCACCTTGATGACTGCATTGCCATTCTGATCCCACTCCGTCGAGAACTTGATCGGCGCGGGCAGCAGGTTATAGCCGTTCGGCGCCTTCGTCTCGATGAGGTAATAAACGCCAGGGGCATCCAAGCCTTCGAGCTTGACGCGGCCTGTGGTGGTGGTCGTGGACTGCTTCACCACGGGGTTAGCATCAACGTTGACGCTGCCATCCGCGTTTAGCTTCAGGTTGCCGTTAGCATCACTGCGGTGGACGGTGAACTGCGCGCCGCCAAGCAAACCGTCGGTTTGGATCTCGTCCGGGTTGTCCGGGTTATAGCTCGCCTTTTCGAGCAGGACGTCCATCGTTTCCTTGGTCTCCAGCGGGATACAGTCAGTATCCTTCCAGCCGCCCATTTCTGCCTCATTCATGAGGCCAAATTTAGGCTCGTACAGGCCACCCTTGGTGTAGCAGCGGGTGTTTCCTGAAGGTTGGCTCGGGTAGCCGGCGGGTACAGAGGTGCTGTCCAGTTTTGAACGATCCAGCTTGAAGCGCACCGTTACCTCGTAGACGTGCTGCCCAGTGCTTCCGTCAACACCCTTGGGTTTAATGATCTTCGGAGTGTCATTCTTGTTGAGCTCAAAGGGGCCGGCACCTTGGTACGCACGCGGCTGGCTGGTCTTGTTGAACTCGTCCTTGAAGATCACAGTGGCCCCAGTAACCGTGGCAGCACCAACAAACCTCGGGGTGTCCGTGAGCTTGCCGTAGATCACGTCGTTGGTGTCGAAGCCAGTTGCGTCCGGTGCCTCAACTACGACGTTGTACTTCGCGGTATATTCATTCGCTGCACCAGGAACAGGTTGCGGTGTGCTGTCGACGGCAACCTTATTGAAACAGGCTTCAGTAGCGACGTTGTCATCTTCAGCCGGGCTAGACTCCCCGTCCGTAGCCTGGAAAGCAACCTTGTTCGGACTACATACCGTCTTGAGGTTCCCGTATTCATCTGTTCGCACCGGCGCAGAGACGACATACTCTACCTTCGCGTGCCCTGGAAGAGTACCAACATAGCCCATCATGTATCGGGACTCACCGTCCGCTCCGGATGGGACAATCATGCCTGCATAAATACCAGTTCCCGGCGCAATCTGATCAGGCCCGGGCTTTTGACCGTTGACCTCGGTAGATCCTGCTCCAAATCCCTCGAATTTCGCAGTGGGACCGGAAGCGTTCACTCCATAGTGAGTATCCGTTGGTAGGTATTCCCAGAATGTGCCGCCCGAACTGGTGTTATCCGTGGTGTTTTCCACGGAGATGGTCCAGAAAGTACGCACCTCGCCGTTTACCACCTTGGTCTCCGAGCGTTGCTTCTTCACCGCAATGTTTGATTGCAGCCCTGGCGGTGGCGGAACTAGGTCGGAGGCCGCGTCCGTGTTAAATGAAGCAGGCAGGTTGTTCATTATGTTGACCAGCTCGAACTTCGGGCTATCATCATCTGGGTTGGTGATCTTTAGCTCAAAGCCCAGCTGATTCGCATTCGCACTACCCGAGCCAAAGCCCAGGTTTCCATTGGAGTAGGTCCACGCCTTGCCCCAAGAAGCAGAGGGGTTCGAGATCGTGCGCCCATCGAAGGTCTTGATGCCGGTGAGATCCCAGGTCCTGATGTCGCCGGTCTGTGTGTCAATGCGTTCAAGGATAAGCTTGTCGCCTGCCTCAGCCTTACTCTGGAAACCCCACATATACTTCTGGGCCTGCGGGAGCACCGCCCAGTCCTCCGAAAAAGACTTCTGGTTTCCGAACACGCGTTTAGCAGTGACTTTGCCGACGTCGACCTTATAAAGGTGACGGCTACCAGAAGTGGACGTGTTGCCCACAAAGAATCCCTCGCTGGTGTACACGCCAGCGTTGAGGACATCCCGGTCGCCGCTCGTTTCAAACGGGGTACCGGTACTTCCGGCCTTTAAAATAGGCCCAAGATTATATACTTCACCGGTTGCCGGATTGATCTGAAGGAGATTTCCTGCCGGGTAGCAAGGATCACCATTTCGGCCGCGACTCTGGCTCACCGCATAGAGCCAGTTATCACTCGAATCAAAGGCTAGAGCATTGTACACCCAGGGAGTGGACTCTCCCACCTGGCGAAAGTCTCGGCCTTGGTTGACTTGACGGCTCAGAATGGAAGTGTCTCGGCGAAGATCCTTAGGTTCACTGGTTACAACGTAGACAGGGCTACCGTCGGCAAATTCAGCTGGGGTGAGATCGCGCTTTGGCTGTCTGCTTGTAACCGGATCTTGGCACTCCTCTTTCGCAGGAACGGTGAAGGAAGCTGTAAACACTGTATTGGCTGGCCCGCGGTGAACACCCTTAAACTGAATCTGTGCGGTGCCACCAATAGTAATCTGCGGCAGGGTGACTTGGTATTCCTTGGCGCTAATCCTTTTGTAGGTCACCTTCGCCTCATACCAACCTCCGTTGGCACCGGTGTAATAGATCGTCAGGTCATCAGGGTTAGTCGATAAATAACTGTTAACGCTGGATTTGAGGGTAACCACCGTGCCTTGCGGAATGGACAGCTGGCCGCCAAAAAGCTCATCGGCCGGAATCTTAAAGTTCGGGATATAGCGGCTTCCCTTGAGCACGTATCCATCGTTTACCATCGTGATGGTGCGGTCGCCTGCAGCGTACGGGGTAATGTTCGGCGCCGCCATCAGACGGGCTGGGGCCGCGTCAACGTCAGCAATATCAAGCGGCTCAGTCACCTCCGAAGGGGCTTCTAAGGCTTCGCTGGATTCAGGTGATGACGTGCTGGTAGTCTCCTCGGCTACTCCACGCGCATCGACGGATATCCCGCTCAGTTCGGAATCCTCTGCGACCGCCGGGGTCTTCAATGAGAAAGCTGCTCCCGCTGGCACGTCAGTAGAAAGGCCAGTGATGCGGAAAGTCACTGAAGAGCTGGTCGATTTTACAACGAGGTTGTCTCCTTCGCGGACGGGGATCACTTCGCCGTCGATAGTCAGTGTGTAGGCCGAGCCGTCGAACTCTAGTCCTGCAGTCTCAACAGTGAACTCCAAGTCCTCCACGGTTCCGGCGTCAATAACGTGGCCTTCAAACGTTGCGGAGTCGCCAGCAGTCAGGCTCAGCTGGTCTGCAGAATCGAGCTCAGCGCGCAGGGCCGTGGTTTGTGCTTCAGCGACAGCACCAATGATGCCGGGCAGAGCAGCCGGTGCAGCAACACCAACAATGAGAGCCAGTGCAGCAATGAACGCCGCTAAGACGCGCCAGCGGTACACTACCGGCTCGGCCGAGTGAGTATCTGTCCAGGACATTAGCGTCCCTCGCTTTCTGAATTCTTCCTGCGGCTAAAAGCAATCATCACGAAACCGGTAGCAATCAATGCCAACGCTCCGGCCACCACACCGAGTACTTCTGCACCGGTCATTGCCAATGAGCCTCCATTCCCTTGCGAACGGTTCGGGGAATCTGAAGTTGTGTTTGTACCAGATTCCGGGTTGTTAGGTGGCGTTGTCCCAGGCTCGTGCGGAGTCTCTCCTGGCTTTGTCGGTGGTACCGGGGGAATCAACGGAGGGAACACCGGCGGAAACTTTGGCGTTGTCCGCGGAGTACTCGAGGTTGTCGATGGAGTATTCGGGGTTGTCGGGGCCGTGGGGGTCGTCGGCGGCGTCGGCGTTTCACCCGGCTTGTGGGTCTTGGCCACAATCACTCCTGGCACTGGGTTCGGATTGTCCACCACTGTGTGGAACGGAACCACCACCACAAACGGACTAATCTCCCGGTAGGAGTCATCCGGGGCCGTCGACGTCACCACATAGAAACCATTGGCAAGACCACCAAACGTCACCTCTCCATTGGCATCGGTGACTTTCTCCGCGTGCATATCAGTGCGCCAATCACGAACCTCGTCGAGATTCGCGTTCCGTACGCGGGCTGCGTCGTCAGCGTTGGTCGGGTCCAAGCCGGCAAGCCGGGCCAGACGAATCGTAACTCCCTGAATCTTTCCCGCAGGCGCATGACCATCGTCATTCGGATTACCTTGTGTAAGCCGCACTGTCACCGTATCCGTAGCCATAGTGCGCTCCGAACCAGTGGACTGCTGCCCGG
The DNA here is from genome assembly GCF_001811565.1 of Corynebacterium sp. HMSC078A10. Taxonomy (NCBI): domain Bacteria; kingdom Bacillati; phylum Actinomycetota; class Actinomycetes; order Mycobacteriales; family Corynebacteriaceae; genus Corynebacterium; species Corynebacterium sp. HMSC078A10. The sequence goes on from NZ_KV805204.1 coordinate 71,587, forward strand.
CAACCTGCACCGCTTCCGCAGCAACCGTGCCCGGCCCTGCGAACGCAACCGCACACGCTACTCCGACGGCAACCACTCGGGCCGACCATGCATTTGTCAACCTCTTCATCGCTTTACTCCCGCACGCTACTTTCCTTATTAATTACTTCTTGCACCCCGGTAGCCGCCTTCTGGCGCCGCAGCCACCAAACTAGCCAACAACCAATAACAATCACCGCAGCTAGCAGCACAAACATCCACCACTGCCAGCCCGGGCCATGGGAGCCTTCAAACAACGTTTCTTCCCCCGGCTCTAAGGCCACCTGATGGCCACGCACCAACAAGCGATGCGTATTGATCCCGTACGGGGTGCACGTAATCAACGTGACGTAATCCTTATTGGCGACTGGCCGCAGACTATCTACCTCACTCGGCAGAACCACTTGTATGTCATCTACAACATACTTCATTTTATGGCCAGCAACCTGGATATAGAATGCATCGCCCTTAGCGGCCGAATTGAGGTGATCAAACATCGTCGAATTTGATAGACCCGTGTGCCCGGTGATGACGGAATGAGTTCCTGCTCCTCCTACCGGCAAATCAGAGCCATACAAGTGCCCTAACCCACGCTGCAGTGTTTTGTCCGCAGTGCCATGAAACACCGGCAGATCGACGTCTATTGCTGGGAACACGAGGCGGGCCATCGCTTCGGTCTCACCCAACTGTTCCAGGTAAGCCTCATAATCGGGATTATCCACACCGATACGGTTCAGCCACGGATCCAAGATCGGACCCGACGTATGCTCCTCGTTGTACGCATGCGCAGCATCCCATACGGAGTCCTGCACCTGCGCCGGTGTCTCTTTGTCCAGTCGCGCATACTCTTGCGCCACCCGTGAGGCATTCCAGTTGTTCCAGGCGGTCGAGACCACTGGGTACAGCATCACCAACAACCCGACGACAACGATTACCGCCGGAAGAGCTAAGCCTCCACGGCGCCTGTGCCGCCTGCCAGTTTCTTGGCCTACCACCGAAGTCAACGACCCGCACCACCCAAAACAATGCCCCACGCGCTAGCGCAGCGCGACCGGGATTACAACGAAAGATAAAGATAGGGACCGGAATCTACGCCTAGTCCAGTCCCCTCATTGGGTCGGGCGGCCTACCTTGGCTACCCGACCCGCAGCGCAGACCACCATGGACAGTCTGCGCTACCGGAACTACGCCCGGCTATTAGTTACGCGCGGTACGACGAGCGAACCAAGCACCTGCCGCAACAATCGCTGCACCGATAGCTGCCAGGATGCCCACACCGGCGCCACCAGTCATCGGCAGGTTCGGGGTGTCGCGCTTGACGTTCTCAATCTCTGATACGAGGGTGATGGCATCGTCGCCCTCACCGGTCTTCGCGATATTCTCGCGGGTGAAGTCAATCTCGGTAACGTTCTTCTCCGGCAGTACATAACCAGCCGGAGCCTTGGTCTCCTTCAGACAGAACTTCTTCGTAGCCGGTGCTTCCTTGTTGTCCTCGAAATCCGTGACGTGCAGACCGTCGATGGTGATGGTGCCATCGGTACCCGTGGTCCATTTGTCCTGTTCCTTGACAGTCAGCTTCGCGCCCAAGTTAGCTGCCGAGGTGCACTGGTAGAGCTCAAACTCAGCGCCTTCCAGGACCTTGCCAGTCTCCTTGCCATCCTTCTTCACAACCTTCAGCTTGCCGTGGTAGGTCACGACCTCGTTGGTCTTGTTCGTGACCTCGTTACCGGTATTCGGGTTGTTGAAGATGACGTCAGCCTGGTTCTTCAGCTCAGTGGTGTCGCCAACCTCCTTGCGCTTAACCTCGAAAGTCAGGGACATTTTGTCACCGGACTTGACCTTGGCAAGACCAGCATCGGTCAGCTTCACGACAAGCTTGTTGCCGTTCTCAGCGGGGTTGTTCACGGAATAGTCGCCGGCCTCAAGAACGGTGTCGCCGGCCTTGACCTCGGTAACCTGCTGGAAGTCCAGGCGCTTGTCCAGCTGATCCTCGAAACGGAAAGCAGTCAGCTTCTTGCCTTCGCCCCAGGTTGGGGCATCCGCATTGATGGTGTAGGAGTAGGCGTCCTGGATGTTCTTATCCGCATCCTTAACGGTCTTCTCGGTCTTGGTTTCCGTGTTCTTCGGGTAGGCCACAACATCGTAGTTCCACGCGTCGGAGGCCTCGTTAACCATCGGCACCGACACGATGAACGGAGCACCAGAAACGATGCCAGCCGGAGCGCCGGTCTCCTCAACGAGGTAGATGCCCAACGGAAGATCAGTGAAGGCTACCTTGCCCTCAGCATCGGTGGTCAGCTCGAACGTCGTGTTAGTCTTGTTTTCGTCCTTGACATCTGCAGCCGACTTCGGGAAGGTCGACCAGTCACCATTCTGCAGGTCGTAGTCAAGCTTGGTGATCTTGTAAGTCACACCAGAAAGAGGGTCACCCGGTACGTTCCCCATCTCCCCACCGGTCGCGGGGGTGTCAGACTCAGCACCCTTCTTCTTGTAGAGGGTAATCGAACCCTTCTTGCTGAAATCGATGTTTGCCTTGTTCACGGCACCCTGCTCAACGGCAGGTGCTTCCTCGGCCAGGGCGCCCGGAGCGGAGATTCCCAGGGAGAGGCCTACGACTGCTGCGAAAGTGACCGAACGAGCGGTACGAGAGATCTTGTTCACGGAAACAGGTCCTTTACATGAGTTGTGTAATGAGACACCGCGCCTCATCAGCTGTACGCAATCCACTCCACACGGTTTACACACCATGGCCCGGCCCATCGCTAAGAGTCTTTCACCCACATAGAGCGACGTTCCCAAGAAGGTAAGGCACCTACCCGGGCCCCTAGCCTAAGTAACGGTAGCCTGTGGATTACATAGCTAGACCTGTGATGTCTAGCGACTTTTTGGACACGGAGTCCAGGATGTTTTTGGACGGGATGTCTAGTGGCTTTTTGG
>NZ_KV805205.1:0-89110 GCF_001811565.1 Corynebacterium sp. HMSC078A10
ACGAGAAGGGCCGCGACGACAACAAGAAGCCGTCTAAGCCGGGTAATGGTTCCTCTGACCTGTCTTCGAAGCCGAGCGAGCGTTGCATCAACACCGGTTTGGGTGTTGGTATCCCGCTGCTGTTCCTGATTCCGGTTGGTCTGGCTTCCCAGATGAATATTCCGGGTCTGGCGGACTTTGTTGCTCCGATTAACAAGCAGATTCAGGATCTGAATACTCAGCTGCAGAAGCAGGCTGGTGTGTTCAACGGTCCGTTGGCTGACAAGATGGCTGGTATCGATGCGCAGTTGAAGCGTTTCGGTGCTGATTATCACCAGGTTGCTGGTGCTGTGGCTCTGATTGCTGCGGGTGCTCTGGCTATTGGCCTTATCGCTGATGCTTGTGCGCCGGGTGCAGGTTCCTCTAACGGTTCCTCTTCCTCCAAGTAATCCGCGCAGCGTAGGGACGTGTTCCCTTTAATAACACCGCCACGGGAGGTGCGTTAACCTCCTACCCAACTTGAGAGTTGATGAAGCGGGACATTGCTGCCGGGCTTTATAACCCGGTGGCGTGACCTGGCTCATTGCTCGATTTAGTTTGATAGTTCCGAAATACGATTTGTTATTTCCCATAGTCTTGGGTCTCTACCGAAGCTTTTCCTTTCCTTAAGCTACTGGTGTAGAGGCTCATGGCCACTGGCTTTTTGAAGCCAGTGTGCACGTACCCCGTCGCGTAGGTCAGAGGACGCGACGGGGTACTTTCGTTTTTCTCCTGAGCCGTGCCTCCCAGTGGTCGTTCTCCTTTGTTTGAAGCAGAGGTAGATGTGTTCTGGCGAGGTACGTCTTGCTAAGCTGACAGTGCTTTTTGAGCGTGCTTAGCTGGTGCTCTTTTGGTGCTGGCGGCTTCTAATTACACATCGTCACGGGTGCTTCCTTGCCTTCCTTGATTGTGCTTAGCCCGATTCCGTTTCTTTTGTCTTAATGGGTTTGCATGGAATGGCTGAGGAGGCTGAGATGCCGCGTCATAGCGGCGAACCGTCGAACCTGATCCGGATAATGCCGGCGAAAGGGAGGAATCATGAACTCTGTATCTCATGGTGGATTTGTTAATAGCGGCGCACCTGTGAACGGCGCTGCACCGCGCAGTTTGAACTGGCGTGTCGTCGACATCGTGGTGGCTTCCGTGCTGGGTGTGGCGTGTGGAATTGTGTTCCTGGCGTGGAACACGGTGGGCTACGCATGGTTCCAGGCCATGGATGCGCTCACGCCGGGCTTGGGCGGTATTGCCACTGGTATTTGGCTGCTGGGTGGTGTTGTTGGCGGCCTGATTATCCGCAAGCCGGGTGCAGCACTCTACGTAGAGCTGTTGGCGGCGATTGTGTCGGCGGTGCTTGGGTCCCAGTGGGGGATTAGTACGTTGTACTCCGGTATTGCGCAGGGCATTGGCGTGGAGATTGTCCTGGCAATCTTCCTCTACCGCCGCTTTGGTCTGGGCATTGCGATGCTCGGCGGCATGGCCGCGGGCTGGGGTGCGTTTGTACTGGAGCTGTTTACCTCCGGAAACCTGGGTAAGACTCTGCAGTTCAACATCATCTACCTGGTGACGCTGAGTATCTCCGGAGCCATTCTGGCGGGTGTCGTGGGCTATTTCGTAGTTAAGGCTCTTGCGAAGACTGGTGCGCTGGATCGCTTTGCGGTTGGCCGCGAACAGCACAACGCTTAGACAAGCGTTGCTTGTCGCTTGTTACTTGTTTTGCGCTGTTCTTAATTGTTTCGCGTTGTTTGTTGTTCGTCGATCGTTGACTGATGTTGGTTGACGTTGCTGACTGTGATGGCTGGTTCTGATGGCTGATGTGGGTAGTGCTGGGGCTACGAAGCTTGTGGCTCGTGGCTATGGCTGGACGCATGCGGGGAGGCGTGCGCCGGCGCTGGCGGATATTGACTTGGTTGTATCGCCGGGGGAGAAGGTGCTGCTGTGCGGCGATTCCGGTTCCGGAAAGTCCACGCTGCTGGCGGCCATAGCGGGAGTGCTTGGTGGGGATGATGAAGGCACCCGCGAAGGTGAGATTCTTCTTGAGGATTCCTCCGGTCACGTCGAGCCACCGGGGCACACGATTCCGGTGGGGCTGGTGTTGCAGGACCCGGACTCACAGGTGATTGCCGCGCGAGTGGGGGATGATGTGGCCTTTGGCTGTGAGAACTTGGCCTACCCGCGCTCGGAGATTTGGCGGCGGGTGTCGGCGGCGCTATCGATGGTGGGGCCATCGGTGGACTTGTCATTTCCCACTGAGCAGCTCTCCGGTGGGCAGAAGCAGCGTCTGGCGTTGGCCGGTGTCATCGCGATGGGTGCGGGAATGGTGTTGCTGGACGAGCCCACGGCGAACCTCGACCCCGAAGGTGCACGTGAGGTCATCGAGGCGGTATCCACCATGGTGGAGCGCACAGGTGCCACGCTCATCGTGGTGGAACATCAGCACTCGGCGTGGAAGGGTGTGCTCGACCGAGCGGTTGAGCTGAAGGATGGGCGCATTGTCGCTGATGGTCCACTGGAGACTGTCGTGGCTTCGCGTTCTATTAGCGGTTTGCCGCAGGCGCGGGGGATTGATGAGGCGTCGTCAAGCAGCGCTGGGGTAGTAGCGGAGGCGGCGGCGCTGTGGAGTACGGACTTGGTCACCCGTTTTGGGCCGCCGCGCAGCTATGCGCTACCGCGGGGGATGTCTACGGTGATTACTGGGCCGAATGGTGCGGGCAAGACTACGTGGCTGATGACGGTGGCGGGGTTGCTTCCGGCAGTCTCAGGGGAGATTGGCGTGGCGGAGTACGTGCGGCGGGGGCTGAAGGGCTCGCCGCTGACGTGGAAGTCCCGGGAGTTGGCGGACCGCATCGGGTTCGTCTTCCAGAACCCCGAGCACCAGTTCGTCGCCCGCACGGTAGCGGAGGAGCTGCGCGTGGCACCCCGGGTGATGCACCGCGAGGTGCCAGAGAAGCGCATTGCAGAGCTCGTGGAGGCTTTGCGTTTGGAGCATCTGCTCAACGCCAATCCGTTTACGCTCTCCGGAGGGGAGAAGCGCAGGCTGTCTGTGGCCACGGCGTTGGTCACGGCGCCGGAGGTGTTGCTTCTTGATGAACCAACTTTTGGCCAAGACCCTCATACCTTTACCGAGCTGGTGTGGCTGCTGCGGCGCATGGCGGATGAGGGGACGACGATTGCTTCGGTGACCCACGATCCGTTGTTCATTTCCGCGTTGGGCGACTACCGAGTGGAGGTGAGCCGTGGCTAAATCTTCTTCGGTGAGCGTGAAGGACGCTGGCCGTTTGGGCAACGCTGGATTGCTGCGTGGGGTAAATCCGCTGACGCGCATCTTCCTGATGTTCGTGTGGGTGACACCCTTGTTGCTCTCAGTGGATTGGGTCTCCGCGGTGGTGTCGTTGGGGATGACTCTGCTCTTTGCGCCGCTGTGCGGGGTGTCCTGGCCGCGGCTGTTTAAGGCTGGGTGGTTCCTGTTTCTTATTGCGCCATTGTCCGGTATTTCGATGCTGCTCTACGGTGCGCCCGGCGGGCGGGAGTACTTCAGCTGGTGGCTGATTACGGTCACGGATAACTCACTGGAGCTGGCCATCGCCATTACGGTGCGTGTGCTGGCAGTGGCGCTGCCGATGGTGGTGCTGGCGCGAGATATTGACCCGACAGAGCTTGGCGACGCCCTCTCTCAAATCCTCAAGCTGCCCTCCCGGTTTGTCATCGGGGCGGTGGCCGGGGTGCGCATGATGACGCTGTTCAAATCAGACTGGCAGTACCTGGCCATGGCGCGGCGTGCGCGTGGGCTTACCGACGAAGGCCGCATCAAGCACCTCATCACTATGTCCTTCGGATTGTTGGTGCTGGCCCTGCGCCGCGGCGGGAAGCTCGCCACGGCGATGGAAGCGCGCGGATTTGGTCGCACCCCGCCGGGCGGCGGCCAGCGCACGTGGGCGCGGCCCTCCCAATTAGCCGGCCGGGACTGGCTGGTGATGGTGGTGGGAACCGGCCTTGCGGCGCTTCCGGTGGTAGTTTCGGTTCTCAGTGGGTCCTGGAGATTCTTCGGACTCTAGGATGACTCTCTCTTAAAGCTGCACGCTAGACATACCCAGAAGTGGTGAAAGAAAACATGCAGGACACGGACCGCACGGACCAACGGGAAGGCGGTAAGGGAACTGCCGATACCAACGCCACCGAGATGGACAGGCTCTTGAATGATGTGGTGTCGCTCGCGGCAGCGCGCAAGCGCCCGATGCGCCCAGTCACCGTGCTTATCGACGGCCCCTCCGGCGCCGGCAAAACCTGGACCTCCGTGGCCCTAGCGGAGCGCACGGGGTGGCGAGTAGTCCACCTCGACGAGTTCTACCCCGGCTGGCATGGGCTCAAAGAAGGCTCAGAGATGGTTTCAGAGCAAGTGCTGCGGGAGAATAACCCGGGCTATTGGCGCTGGGATTGGGAAGCCAACGCCCCGAAGGACTGGGCCAGCCTGGATGAACGCGATGATTTGATCGTCGAGGGCGTGGGTTCTGTCACCGAGGCCACCGTGGCCGCCGCCAAGGAGCGTGGCTCCGTGGTGACCGTGCGAATCGACGGCCCACGCGAGAAGCGCCGCGAGCGCGCCCTTGAGCGCGACCCCGGTTATGAAGAGTGGTTTGAAACCTGGGAGAAGCAGGAACAAAAGCACTTCGCCGAACGCGCCGTGGAGGCGGACCTGAGCTGGGAGTGGCGCTAGTTCATACTGCGGTTCGAGTGCCAAGCCAAGCGGACGAAACTCGGATTTGGGCAGATCAGCGGGCTAATGGTAGTCTGTCCAAGGTTTCATCTTTATAGGAGATGAAAAGTCTGATCGGTATCTCAGCCACCCTGTGGCTGAGAGAAGTTCTGGACATGCGGAAGGGCCCCGGAGAAGAGCCCCTATTTTTGCATGTTTGGGCGAGTGGAAACGGTCAGTTCAAGCCGAAGTCATAGAGAAAGACTAGATTTATGCCAACTATTCAGCAGCTGGTCCGCAAGGGCCGCCACGACAAGAAGGCCAAGGTTGCTACGGCCGCCCTGAAGGGCTCCCCGCAGCGCCGTGGCGTGTGCACCCGCGTGTACACCACCACCCCGAAGAAGCCGAACTCGGCTCTGCGTAAGGTTGCCCGTGTGCGCCTGACCTCCGGTATCGAGGTTTCCGCCTACATTCCGGGCGAGGGCCACAACCTGCAGGAGCACTCCATGGTGCTCGTCCGCGGTGGTCGTGTGAAGGACCTCCCGGGTGTTCGCTACAAGATTATCCGCGGCGCACTGGATACCCAGGGCGTGAAGGACCGTAAGCAGGCTCGTTCCCGCTACGGCGCAAAGAAGGGACAGTAATCAACAATGCGTAAGAATGCTGCACCGAAGCGTCCTGTAGTTAAGGACCCGGTTTACAACTCCGAGCAGGTCACCATGCTCGTGAACAAGATCCTGCGTGACGGCAAGAAGTCCACCGCTGAGCGTATCGTCTACGGTGCTCTCGAGGTCTGCCGCGAGAAGACCGGCACCGACCCGGTTGGCACCCTGGAGAAGGCTCTGGGCAACATCCGCCCGGACCTCGAGGTTCGCTCCCGCCGTGTCGGTGGCGCTACCTACCAGGTCCCGGTTGAGGTTAAGCCGGCCCGTTCCAACACCCTGGCTCTGCGTTGGCTGGTGACCTTCACCCGTCAGCGTCGTGAGAACACCATGATCGAGCGTCTCGCCAACGAGATCCTCGATGCATCCAACGGCCTGGGCGCTTCCGTTAAGCGTCGTGAGGATACTCACAAGATGGCTGAGGCCAACCGCGCCTTCGCTCACTACCGCTGGTAATACCTGCGGTATAACCCGCCACACGGCATTATGGCTCGAACAGCGATATCATCGTTTACCTGCGCTGACAGTGCGTGCACGCGCTCCCTTCGGCGGAGCGTCGCACGCTAGTCGGTGCGGAATCTAAACCTTAATAGCGTTGTTCGAGCCATTTTTTATGGCGTGAGCTTCACGCCTCACGCTGACGTATAGGCCCAGACGTGGCAAAATAGACCAAGACCTATCCATGAAGACGTCCTTGTAACGTGGTTGGCGGTTAGCTGACTCGGGCGTCGACGACAATTAAGTTGGGGTATTAACTGTGGCACAAGAAGTGCTTAAGGATCTGAATAAGGTCCGCAACATCGGCATCATGGCGCACATCGATGCGGGTAAGACCACTACCACCGAGCGCATTCTCTTCTACACCGGTATTAACCGTAAGGTCGGCGAGACCCACGATGGTGGCGCTACCACTGACTGGATGGAGCAGGAGAAGGAGCGCGGCATCACCATTACGTCCGCTGCTGTGACCTGTTTCTGGAACAACAACCAGATCAACATCATTGACACCCCGGGTCACGTGGACTTCACCGTTGAGGTTGAGCGCTCCCTGCGTGTTCTCGACGGCGCTGTTGCTGTCTTCGACGGCAAGGAAGGTGTGGAGCCGCAGTCCGAGCAGGTGTGGCGCCAGGCTGCTAAGTACGACGTCCCTCGTATCTGCTTCGTCAACAAGATGGACAAGATGGGCGCGGACTTCTACTTCACCGTTCAGACCATCATTGATCGCCTCGGCGCTAAGCCGTTGGTCATGCAGCTGCCGATCGGTGCTGAGGATGACTTCGACGGCGTCGTCGACCTGATCAACATGCAAGCGCTGACCTGGCGCGGCAAGGTAGAAACCGGAACCGAAGCCACTATCGAGGAGATCCCGGCCGAGCTGCAGGAGAAGGCTGAAGAGTACCGCGAGAAGCTGCTCGAGGCCGTCGCTGAGTCCGACGAAGAGCTCATGGAGAAGTACTTCGGTGGCGAAGAGCTGACCATTGAGGAAATCAAGGGCGCTATCCGCAAGATGACCGTGAACTCCGAGATCTACCCGGTCCTCTGCGGTACCGCTTACCGCAACAAGGGTGTCCAGCCGCTGCTCGACGCTATTGTTGACTACCTCCCGAACCCGCTGGACATCGGCGAGGTCAACGGCACCTCCCTCGACGGTGAGGAGACCCTGACCCGTAAGCCTTCCGTTTCCGAGCCGTTCTCCGCACTGGCCTTCAAGATTGCCGTGCACCCGTTCTTCGGCAAGCTCACCTACGTGCGCGTCTACTCCGGCCAGGCTATCCCGGGCGAGCAGATGCTCAACTCCACCAAGAACAAGAAGGAGCGCGTGGGCAAGCTCTTCCAGATGCACGCGAACAAGGAGAACCCGGTCGAGCACGCCGACGCCGGTAACATCTACGCGTTCATCGGTCTGAAGGAAACCACCACCGGTGACACCCTGTGTAACCCGGACAACCCGATTATCCTCGAGTCCATGGACTTCCCGGATCCGGTTATCCAGGTTGCTATTGAGCCGAAGACCAAGGCTGACCAGGAGAAGCTGGGTACCGCTATCCAGAAGCTGGCTGAAGAGGACCCGACCTTCACCGTTCACCTCGATGAGGAATCCGGCCAGACCGTTATCGGCGGTATGGGCGAGCTGCACCTCGACGTTCTGGTTGACCGCATGAAGCGCGAGTTCAAGGTTGAGGCAAACATCGGTAACCCGCAGGTTGCTTACCGCGAGACCATCCGCAAGAAGGTCGAGTCCCTCGACTACACCCACAAGAAGCAGACCGGTGGTTCCGGCCAGTTCGCAAAGGTCATCGTTACCATCGAGCCTTACAACCCGGATCCGGAGGAGCTGGAAGAGGGCGAGTCCGCAACCTACAAGTTCGAGAACGCCGTCACCGGTGGCCGCGTTCCGAAGGAGTACATCCCGTCCGTCGACGCTGGTATTCAGGACGCTATGCAGTACGGCTTCGTCGCTGGCTTCCCGCTGGTGAACATCAAGGCCACCCTCGAGGACGGCGCTTACCACGACGTTGACTCCTCTGAGATGGCCTTCAAGCTCGCTGGCTCCCAGGTCCTCAAGGAGGCCGTTGCCAAGGCAAAGCCGGTTCTGCTTGAGCCGATCATGGCCGTTGAGGTCGTGACCCCGGAGGAGTACATGGGTACCGTCAACGGTGACATCTCCTCCCGCCGTGGCCAGGTCTTCGCGATGGAAGACCGCTCCGGCGCTAAGGTGGTCAAGGCTAAGGTTCCGCTGTCCGAGATGTTCGGCTACATCGGTGACCTGCGTTCCTCCACCGCTGGCCGTGCAAACTTCACCATGGTCTTCGATTCCTACGCTGAGGTTCCGTCCTCCGTGGCACAGGAGATCATCGAGGAGCGCACCGGCTCCAAGGCCTAAGGGCTAAAGGGGAACCGATCGATTCCCCTCCCTGTGGGGGCTGGTAGTCTTCGCCAGTAGACACCAACTCCCAGCGCTGGGGAGGTAGCGGTCCGCTGAATGCGTAAACATTTTGCGCGTTGAGCCGGCCGTTACCCTCCCAGGATCCTTTAAATTGATTCTTGTCGAGGGTCAACGTCCGCACGTGTTGGGCGGGGTTACCTCCTATTTGGGCAGTTTGAAAAAACTGCGGCATAAATCTAGGATCGTGTAACTGGCACGTAAGAAAGCGTCATTAGCGCTTATGGGCTTCGGCCCGAAGTGCCAATGGCAATACAAACCACGTGGCTGCGAAATACGTAGCCGCCATAGAGTCCAGGAGGACAAACAGTGGCAAAGGAGAAGTTCGAGCGTACGAAGCCGCATGTGAACATCGGCACCATCGGACACGTCGACCACGGCAAGACCACCACCACCGCAGCGATCACCAAGGTTCTGGCTGACGCTTACCCGGAGGAGAACACCGCTTTCGCCTTCGACATGATCGATAAGGCTCCTGAGGAGAAGGAGCGCGGTATTACCATCAACATCTCCCACGTTGAGTACTCCACCCCGAAGCGCCACTACGCACACGTGGACGCCCCGGGCCACGCCGACTACATCAAGAACATGATTACCGGCGCTGCTCAGATGGACGGCGCTATCCTGGTTGTTGCTGCAACCGATGGCCCGATGCCGCAGACCCGCGAGCACGTTCTGCTGGCTCGCCAGGTTGGCGTTCCGTACATCCTCGTTGCACTGAACAAGTGCGACATGGTTGACGATGAGGAAATCATCGAACTCGTCGAGATGGAGATCCGCGAGCTGCTCGCCGAGCAGGACTACGACGAGGAAGCTCCGATCGTTCACATCTCCGCTCTGAAGGCTCTTGAGGGCGACGAGAAGTGGGTACAGTCTGTCATCGACCTGATGCAGGCTTGCGATGACTCCATCCCGGATCCGGAGCGTGAGCTGGACAAGCCGTTCCTGATGCCGATCGAGGACATCTTCACCATTACCGGCCGCGGTACCGTTGTTACCGGCCGTGTTGAGCGTGGCTCCCTGAACGTCAACGAGGACATCGAGATCATCGGTATCAAGGACAAGTCCATGTCCACCACCGTTACCGGTATCGAGATGTTCCGCAAGATGATGGACTACACCGAGGCTGGCGACAACTGTGGTCTGCTTCTGCGTGGTACCAAGCGTGAAGAGGTTGAGCGTGGCCAGGTTTGCATCAAGCCGGGCGCTTACACCCCGCACACCAAGTTCGAGGGTTCCGTCTACGTCCTGAAGAAGGAAGAGGGCGGCCGCCACACCCCGTTCATGGACAACTACCGTCCGCAGTTCTACTTCCGCACCACCGACGTTACCGGCGTCATCAAGCTGCCTGAGGGCACCGAGATGGTTATGCCGGGCGACAACGTTGAGATGTCCGTAGAGCTCATCCAGCCGGTCGCTATGGACGAGGGCCTGCGCTTCGCTATCCGCGAGGGCTCCCGTACCGTCGGCGCTGGCCGCGTTACCAAGATCCTCGACTAATTCTCGCTAGGGCTTAAGGCCCTTCCTGATTAGCAGGTCTGAAAACCGCTCAATCCCTGACGGGGTTGGGCGGCTTTGGTGATCGCGGGCCTACTAGGCTTAGGAGTCATGTTTGACCCAACCCGTATTGACCGCACCCTCGCCGCGTTACGCGCCGCGTGGGAGGGCCAACCGGATCTGCCTTTGGGAACCCTGTTCGGCATGCTCGCGGCTGAAGGATACGGCTGGGGCGTGCCTGACGACGAACTCACCGCCCGCCTCGAGTCCATGGCAGCCGTCCACCCGCCGCTCGTGGCTCTCGACGCCCACCTCATCACCGAAGGCCTCTGGCTCGTCGTCACCCCGTCCCACCGCGTTACCTTGACGCCTAACGCCCTTTCCAAAGCCTCGGCCGTCCCAGTTGCCAAGGCCCTCACCGAGCCCTCTGAACCTCAGACTTCACGCCCCGGTTGCATGGCTGTAGTGCGACCGGTGTCTAAGGAAGGACAGCGCGGGCAACCTGTGGCGTGGCAGGTCTCAGCGCTCCGTGCGGTGGGCCCTGGCCGCCCGCTTGTCCTCGCAGACACGGAAGGTTTCGAGCATCGCTTCGGTGTCGTCGAGTCTGTTACTCGGCTGCGCGAGGACAGTCGCAGTTTGACTGGCTTGAAGCGCCGCAGCGTGGGGGATCGTGTGTGGTTCATCCGCACCGATACGGAGACAATCCTCCTCGACCATGGCCTGCATATGGTCGAGCGCAAGAACCGCGAGCTCATCCGCACTGATTTCTCGTGGCATCGAATCGAGGAAGGCGAAATAGGAAAGCCCCTCCGTATCCATCTTTCGCGCGGCACCATGCACACGTTGGGCGTCATCAAGGAGCTCATCCTCGCAGAGTCTGAACCTTGGAGCCCTCCCTCCTCGCCACCCCATTAAGCAGTCAGTAGTTAGCGGATTTCCCTTTAAGGGCTTAGAAACCCCGTTGCTCCTGCCGCTTTCGGCGGCACGTGCAGAGGGGCTTGAGATCGCCTAAATCCCCGCAATCCTGGAGTCGCCCTTTAAGGGCTTAAGGAGGCCTGTCGTCTCTGCCCCTGCTACTTCCGGCAGCACGTGCGGCGGGACCTGAGATCGCCGATTCCCCCGTCAGCCTGGATTTGGTTGATGGGTGGCGCTCGCATAAGGCTCGCCGATGTGCCCGCGTACCTTGCTGTGGTTAGCGGGTGCTTCCATCGGGGTGGTGTTGGTGCTGGTGGTGAGCCCTTTCCTTTCTCTCATCGCGGTGTCTGGTGGCTGCGGGTGTTAGCTGCTGTCGGGTGGTGGGGCTGGTGGTTGTTGTGGTGTTGTGCCCGGTGTTGTTGCAGCTCCTTGTTCTGGTGCTGTGGCCTGTGTCTTTGTGGCTGTTTCCCGTTCGGTGTTGAGTCTGGTTAGTGCTTCTTGGTATTCCGGCATTGCGGTAATCGGCGCACCCCAGGGTGGGATGAAGCTGACTCCGGTGTTGAGTCGGTACATGTAGCCACGCCCGGTAGGCCTTAAAGGGTCATCGTCGTTAATACCGTTGTGGTAGGCACATAGAAAGGTCAGGTTGTTGATGTTGGTGTAGCCACCAGCCTGCCAAGGCACCAAATGATGGACCTGGCAGTAATCAGCTGGTTTATTGCAGCCAGGTCTAGAGCAGGTGTGGAATTCCGCGTGGAGGGTGAGGCGTTGGTTGAGGTTTGCTCTACGTTCTAGTCGCCAGGTGTTGATGGGGCCTTCAAGAGGGTGGACGAGGGTGGCGTAGCCGATTTCGGCGAACTTGTGGGTTAAGAACTCAGCGCCTGTCATGCGCGCGCCGTTGGTCAGGTTGAGCTCGATCTCGTCCCCGTCGCCGTTAATAATCTGGTCTAGCTCGTTGAGGGTGATGATGATTTGGGTGCGCACTGCCGGTTTGGAACCGGTGCCTTCTGTGAAGAAGATGTCGTTGGCGGCCTTTAGGAGGTCGGTGTTGGTGGATTCTAGGACTGCGCGCATGTTGGCGATCGTGGTGGCGTCATCGGTAATGGAGAGGGTGTTGGGGCCTTCGGCTCTGTAGGTAATCCGCACGCCTGGTTTGGCTATGCGTTTGGCTTGGAGTTCTTTAAGGCGCTGGGTGGCAACCTGGCGGATGCGGTGCGCGGGGGTGGCGGCGAGTTTTGCGCGGAGGTTCCACGCATCCAGGGTCTTTTTCACCTTGGATGTGTAGGTTTCGATGAGTGTGAGGGTGCCGAGGCTGTGGCGTTGTTGAAGAGCGGCGGCGCGGGCTTTGCGTTGTTTGCCGCTAAAGCGGGTGGGCCCGAAGTACACCTGGTGCAGGCCGGCAAGCTCGGCAGCATCGGAGGCAGAAGCTCCGAGCGCGCGGAGCTCATCGGGTGCGCTGGGTATGTTCTCCACCAGCGCAATCCCCGAGTTGCGTAGGCGGATGTAGATTTCAATATCCCCCATGGGCACAGAGACTAAAACAGCACCCGCAACCCCGCAACCGGAAGAATAAACAGCCAGCTCAGCGGCGGCCACTGAGCAGTAAAGAATCCTATGCGACCGCGTTGCGGACCTTCGTGAAATGAACCTTGTACCGCGTATCAACATCCACGTCCGGGAAGGCCGCGCGGAAATCACGGTCATTGACTTCAATGGCATCCTTGATGCGCAGCAGTGGGGTATCGGGATCCGCCAGTACCTCATACTGCAGCGTCGGCCGCGAGCGGTCATAAGCCACCAACCGCGCGACCTTCTCCACGCCCTCGACCTCACCGAGCGTATCCGCTACCGCCCCCGCAATCGCGGACATCTCCGTCTTAATCGCGCCCTCCTCATTCGACTCCTCCGAAGTCATCGAATTAAACCGGTGATGACGCAGGTTGCTAATCACGAGCCACAGGCCGGCGAGGGCACAGATGATCGTCGCCAAGCACAGCGCATACGGCCACCAGGTCTGTTCCGGCAATCCAGCCCACGTGTCGTGGTCCACCCACGTGGCCAAGTACGTAGCGAAGGGCACGTCGAAGTGAATGAGAATCGGCCACACGCCCAAGGCAATGAGCAAGAGTCCCAACATCGCTAAAATCGCGCGGTCCACACCCGCAAGTGCCTTAGACATTGGCGATATCCTCCTGTTCATTCTCAATCACCACGGTAACCTCCGGAGCCGGCGTGATAGCCGCCAGCGCCGCCGTCACTGCTTCAGTCACGCGCTCTTTAAGCTGCGCATCATCAGCATCGCCCGTGGCCGTCACGGTAATACGGGAGCGCTCCTTAGTAATCTTCGCCCGACTCCGCGCCGCCGTGGTCCCCGGAACCCGACGCGCGGTTGCCGACGCCACCCGCGCAATATCCACCGCGCGCAGCCACATCGACGCATCCTCGGAGCCAATCCGCACGTGCGTTGTCTTCCGCGGAGCACACGCCGCCCACAACAGAATCAGCCCGACGACGATCGCCACGCCCCCGGCCACGAGCATCCATGTGTGAATCTCCGGCGAGGACATCACGTCGATGAACGGCTGCAGCCACGAGGTTCCGCCCTCATTGGCACCAATCACCCAGGCCTCACGCCCCACGACCACGGCGGCCGCGAGCAGCAAGATGCCCACGATGATGGTCCAGCCGCGTGCCGGCGGGGAGGCTTTCGGGCGTTGGCCAAAGCCAGCGGGCAGCGACTTCTCACTCATGATGGCCTCCTTCGCGGATGGTGATGGCGCGCAGCGGCACCGGACGCGGGACGTCTATCCGGCGGGTGAATTCGGCCGAGGGCCGAATCGTAATCGGGCGAAGCTGAAGCGGCGTGGCATGCGGGACGCGTAGGGGAGCAGCGGGCGGAAGCTCCACGCCGCGCGGCTCAACCGGGCGGGGTGCTTCGACGTGGCGCAGCGCGAACTCCCGTGGCGCCGGCACCGAGCGAACCTGCACCGGCGCGGGCTCGGTAACCGCGCGCAGCGGCTGCGGTTCGGCCGTGTGAATGGGGCGCAGCTCCTCGTAGCGATTCTCGCCAGGGCCGAAACCTTCCGTGCGTACCTTAACGTCCGCAGGCTTGCCGACGCCCCTCACCCGCACCGCCTCCGGCACACTCACCCCGCGCACCGGGACCGGCACAGGGGTTGACACCTGACGCACCGCGGCGTGCTGACTCACGTCCACCGGCTTCAAGGCACGCTCCGGAACAATCGCCGGAATCTGCGCCGACAGCGGCGTGCGTGTCTCAACAGCCAGCGCGGTTGTGCGCTCGCCTGGGACCGCGCCGCCCACCGTCACGTTGACGCGAGTGGTGCGAAAGCCCGTGAAATCGCGGACAGCCTCCTGGATTGCTGCGCGCACCGCCTTCGCAACCTCGGTGACGGGGGAGGGCCAGCAGACAGCAATGTCGACATCGACCGCCACCATCTGCGTATCCGGATCCATTTGCGCCATCACGCGCGGGAAGGCGCGGCCGGCGAGGCCGGCTAACTTGGCGTCGACAGCCGCGGTTCCCGGCACGCTCGCGATGGCGGAGCTAATGACCTTCTCCATCGCGCGCAGGGAAAAGCGGGTGCGGCCGTGCTTGGCGGTGCTCACTAGCCTCGGCCTCTATCCTGGCCGACCACGCCCTTCCACACCGCGGTGAGGTCAATGCGGCCGTCGAAATGCGCGCCGATGACGCCGCCCACCGCGGCGAGGAGCACCGCGAGCGCGACGTACCACACGCCGAGGTAGATGAAAAAGGCCAGAACCAAGCCAGCGATCACGCCGAGGGAGGTGTAGTTCTTCATGGTTTTCCTTTAGTTCTGTATGTCGGTTCCTTCTAGACCGCGTCGTCGAAGACCACGTCGACGCGGCGCACCGCGGGCCAGGTGGTGCGGACGGTGGTGCGGGTGACGTCGCCAAGCTCGGCGAGTGGAACACCTGCGCTGACATCAACGACGATGTGCAGCTCCAGGTGCGTGTCATCTTGCGGGTTAGGGCGGCGGATGCCGTGCACGCGCTCACCAGGAAAGAGCAGTGCGACCTCCCCGAACCGGCCGGGCGAGAGCTTGGCGACGCCCCTTAGATCCGTCACCGCCGCCGCTATGGACGTGGCAATGGGGAGGGTGAGCTCAGCAGAGGTCACGTTATGCCTGGCCCTGGGTAACCGCCGGGGCTGCCTCGGTGGACTCGTCTTCTTCGCGCGGCAGCTTGACGTCGTGGACGACGACGTCAACGCGGTCGACGGACAGGCCGGTCATGCGCTCGACCGCATTCATGATGTTGCGGCGAATAGCCTCGGCAAGTTCGTGGATGGCCACGCCGTACTCGGCGATGATGGCGATCTCGATGGAGGCGGTGCCGTTATTGACCTCGACGCTGACACCCTGGCGGACGTCCTCGGAGGCACCGAAGGACTCGCGGATGGAGCCCATCATGCGGGCGCCACCGCCGCCGAGGGCAGCGACACCGGAGACCTCACGGGCGGCGATGCCGGCAATTTTAGAGACGACAACGTCATCAATACGGGTGGTGCCGAAATCGGTCTCCAGGTTCTTGTTGCGCTCCGGGGTGGTGTCGGCAGCCGTGGCGGTCTGCTCGGCGACGTCCTTGGGGGTGGTGTTTTCAGCCATGATGGATCCCTCTCACTGTGTAGTTGATTTATGTCGGTATCTACGTCACGAGCTTAACCGCGAACGCGGAGCGCGGGGCGGCGGGGAGCTGATCCTTGGCCAAAACGTGATGTTACCCACTGTTTCTTCATAAGTTTGGAAAACGCGAGGTTACGTGCTTAAATACAGGGGTTGCTTTAACACAGCGACGTAGCCGCAGGCTCCAGCTTGTAGGGCGTTGTTGCTGGTAAGGCGAACATGACACCTTTGTTGTGGGGCTCTTCTAGAACCGCACGCGAAGGTCATCCGATCGGGCTAGGTCCGCGCTTGAGCAGAGACAATCCCGAGAAGATGGACCGGAGAAGGGGCATGGCAAATAAACAGCGGCAGTATATGAATAAGACTTTGGTTGCGGATCATTGAGATCTAACGCCCCAGTCTTCTTCCTATTTACTTTGACTACGGGTCTTGTACCCCGTCACGAGCACTGCACTCTGGGCTTTTGCCTTAAGTCACTCTCGTGGTCGTCATGACAGTCAGACAACTGGCGTTGAGCCATGGCTTCCAGCCCGGACAACGTTATAGAGAAATCGAGAAGCAATTTCCCACCGCTTCACGCCCCGGATACGCCGGGAATGTGAAAGTGGGGAAGCGAGGAAGAGGATAAGCGTGGCGGGACAAAAAATCCGCATTCGGCTGAAGGCCTACGACCACGAGGCCATCGACGCTTCTGCTAAGAAGATCGTCGAGACCGTTACCCGTACGGGTGCTCGTGTTGTCGGCCCGGTGCCGCTCCCAACCGAGAAGAACGTATACGCCGTTATTCGTTCTCCGCACAAGTACAAGGACTCTCGCGAGCACTTCGAGATGCGCACTCACAAGCGCCTCATCGACATTCTCGACCCGACCCCGAAGACCGTTGACGCCCTCATGCGCATCGACCTTCCGGCAAGCGTCGACGTGAATATCCAGTAAGCGATCGACACAACGTATTTGGTGGAGAACAAACAATGAGTGAAAACGAGATCAAGGGAATTCTGGGCACCAAGCTCGGCATGACCCAGGTCTTCGACGAGGAGAACCGCGTTGTGCCGGTGACCGTCGTCGAGGCTGGCCCGTGCGTGGTTACCCAGATCCGTACCAAGGAAACCGATGGCTACAACGCCATCCAGATTGCCTTCGGCGAGAAGGACCCGCGCAAGGCCAACAAGCCGGCCGCTGGTCACTTCAAGAAGGCTGGCGTGACCCCGCGCCGCTACGTCGCTGAGATCCGCATGGACGATACCTCCGCATACGAGGTCGGCCAGGAGGTCAAGGTGGACATCTTCGAGGGCGTTACCTTCGTTGACGTCACCGGCACCACCAAGGGTCACGGCTACGCTGGCGCCATGAAGCGCCACGGCTTCGCAGGCCAGGGCGCTGCCCACGGTAACCAGGCTGCTCACCGCCGCGTTGGTGGCATTGGTGGCGCTTCGTTCCCGGGCCGCGTCTTCAAGGGTAAGCGCATGGCTGGCCGCATGGGCCAGGACCGCGTGACCACCCAGAACCTGAAGATTCAGAAGATTGATGCCGAGTCCAACCTGCTGCTCATCAAGGGTGCTATCCCGGGTGCGCGCGGTGGCCTCGTCACCGTTAAGACCGCAGTGAAGGGCGGTGCACACGCATGAGCAACCTCAAGCTAGACGTCCAGACCGCTGACGGTAAGACCAACGGCACCGTTGAGTTGCCGGCCGAGCTCTTTGACACCGAGGCATCCATTGCTCTGATGCACCAGGTTGTCAACGCACAGCTCGCTGCTGCTCGTCAGGGTACCCACAAGACCAAGACTCGCGGCGAGGTCCGCGGCGGTGGTCGCAAGCCGTTCCGCCAGAAGGGCACCGGCCGCGCCCGCCAGGGCTCCATCCGTGCGCCGCACTACACCGGTGGTGGCACCGTGCACGGCCCGGTCCCGCGTGACTACTCCCAGCGCACCCCGAAGCGCATGATCAAGGCTGCTCTCTACGGCGCACTGTCTGACCGTGCACGTAACGAGCGCATCCACGTCATCGAGGAGCTCGTCCCGGGCCAGACCCCGTCCACCAAGCAGGCCAAGGCTTTCATCGAGCGCCTCACCGACCGCAAGAATGTTCTTCTGGTCATCGGCCGCGAGGACATCAATGCTCGCCGCAGCGCCAACAACCTGCCGAACGTCCAGATCCTGGACGCCGGCCAGCTGAACACCTACGACGTCCTCTACTCGGATGACGTTGTGTTCTCCGTTGAGGCTCTGCACACCTTCGTCGAGCGCGCTACCGGCGCCGCCGAGGAAGCTAAGGAGGAGAAGTAATGGCTAAGCTCGCTAACCCGCGCGACGTCATCATCGCACCGGTTGTGTCCGAGAAGTCCTACGGCCTGATGGAGCAGAACGTCTACACGTTCTACGTCTCCACGGACTCCAACAAGACCCAGATTAAAGATGCCGTCGAGCAGATCTTCGGCGTGAAGGTTGCTTCCGTGAACACCGTGAACCGTGCAGGCAAGCGCAAGCGCACCCGCACCGGTTTCGGTCAGCGTAAGTCCACCAAGCGCGCCTACGTGACGCTCCGTGAAGGCAGCGACTCCATCGACGTCTTCGGCGCAGGCGCTTAAGCCCCACCGAAGAGCCGAAAGGAAAAGGAAGAATTATGGCTATTCGTAAGTACAAGCCGACAACTCCGGGTCGCCGCGCATCCTCCGTGTCCGAGTTCGAGGAAATCACTCGCTCGACCCCGGAGAAGTCCCTGCTGCGCCCGCTGAGCAAGACTGGTGGTCGTAACAACTACGGCCGCATCACCACCCGCCACATCGGCGGTGGCCACAAGCGCCGTTACCGTCTCATCGACTTCCGTCGTACCGACAAGGACGGCATCCCCGCAAAGGTCGCTCACATCGAGTACGACCCGAACCGTACCGCTAACATCGCCCTCCTGCACTACGCAGACGGCGAGAAGCGCTACATCATCGCCCCGAAGGGCCTGAAGCAGGGCGCCATCGTTGAGGCTGGTGCGAACGCAGATATCAAGGTTGGCAACAACCTGCCGCTGCGCAACATCCCGACCGGTACCACCATCCACGCTGTGGAGCTCAAGCCGGGCGCTGGCGCTAAGCTGGCTCGCTCCGCTGGTGCTTCCATCCAGCTGCTGGGTAAGGAGGGCAAGTACGCCATCCTGCGTATGCCGTCCTCTGAGATCCGTCGCGTCGACATCCGTTGCCGCGCCACCGTCGGTGAGGTTGGCAACGCTGACCAGATGAACATCCGCTGGGGCAAGGCCGGCCGTATGCGCTGGAAGGGCGTCCGCCCGACCGTCCGCGGTGTCGTTATGAACCCGGTCGACCACCCGCACGGTGGTGGTGAGGGTAAGACCTCGGGTGGTCGCCACCCGGTGTCGCCGTGGGGCCACAAGGAAGGCCGCACCCGCAACCCGAACCGTTACTCGAACAATATGATCGTGCGCCGTCGTCGCCCGAACAAGAAGCGCTAAGAGGAGGTAAACAATGCCACGCAGCCTTAAGAAGGGCCCGTTCGTCGATGAGCACCTCCTCAACAAGGTTGATGCTCAGAACGAGGCCGGCACCAAGCAGGTCATCAAGACCTGGTCTCGCCGCTCCACCATCCTGCCCGATTTCATCGGTCACACCTTCGCCGTCCACGACGGCCGCAAGCATGTGCCGGTGTTCGTCGAGGACTCCATGGTTGGTCACAAGCTCGGTGAGTTCGCACCCACCAAGACCTTTAAGGGTCACGTCAAGGACGACAAGAAGGGACGTCGATAAGCGATGAGTGACACCATCACCTCCGCATCCGCAACGGCTCGCTACGTCCGCGTTACCCCGATGAAGGCACGCCGCGTCATCGACTTGGTCCGCGGTAAGTCCGTAGCCGAGGCACTTGCAATCCTGAAGTACGCTCCGCAGGGCGCCGCTGAGCCGGTTGCCAAGGTTGTTGCATCCGCAGCTGCCAACGCTGAGAATAACTTCGGCCTGGATCCGCGCACCCTGGTCATCTCCGAGGCATACGCCAACGAGGGTCCGACCATGCGTCGTTTCCAGCCGCGCGCACAGGGCCGCGCATTCATGATTCGTAAGCGCACCAGCCACATCACCGTGGTTGTCGAGAGCCAGAAGGAAGGGGCCAAGTAATGGGCCAGAAGATCCATCCTCACGGCCTACGTTTGGGCATCACTTCCGACTGGAAGACCCACTGGTACGCCGATAAGGACTACGCAAACTACGTAGCCGAAGACATCAAGATCCGCGAGTACTTGGAGAAGGGCCTCGACCGCGCCGGCATTGCCGACGTCGTCATCGAGCGCACCCGCGACCGCGTCCGCGTGGACATTCACACCGCCCGCCCGGGCATCGTGATTGGCCGCCGCGGCGCTGAGGCTGACCGCATCCGCCGCGAGCTGGAGAAGCTCACCGGCAAGATGGTTGCCCTCAACATTCTCGAGGTCAAGCAGGTCGACGCCAACGCAACCCTGGTTGCGCAGTCCATCGCGGAGCAGTTGGTTAACCGTGTCGCATTCCGTCGTGCAATGCGCAAGGCTATCCAGTCCGCTATGCGCCAGCCGCAGGTCAAGGGCATCAAGATTCTGCTGTCCGGCCGCCTGGGCGGTGCAGAAATGTCTCGCGTTGAGCGCTACCACGAGGGTCGCGTTCCGCTGCACACTCTTCGCGCCGAAATCGACTACGGCACCGCAGAGGCCCACACCACCTTCGGCCGCATCGGCATCAAGGTGTGGATCTACAAGGGTGACGTTGTCGGTGGCGTGCGCGAGTCCGAACTGAACGCTCCGGCGCAGGGCCGTGGCCGCGGTGACCGTAACGGTCGCTCGCGCCGTGGTGGCCAGCGTCGTCAGCGCGCACAGCAGAAGCAGGAGGGCTAATCCATGCTGATTCCTAAGCGCGTCAAGTACCGTCGCCAGCACCGCCCGACCCGCTCGGGTGTGTCCAAGGGCGGTAACCGCATCAACTTCGGTGACTACGCCATCCAGGCTCTCGAGCCGGCGTACATCACCAACCGCCAGATTGAGGCCGCACGTATTGCCATCAACCGCCACGTTAAGCGCGGTGGCAAGGTGTGGATCAACATCTTCCCGGACCGCCCCCTGACCCAGAAGCCGCTCGGCGTGCGTATGGGTTCCGGTAAGGGTCCCGTCGAGAAGTGGGTTGCCAACGTTAAGCCGGGCCGCATCCTCTTCGAGATGACCTACCCGAACGACGAAGTTGCCATCGAGGCCCTGCGCCGCGCTGGCCAGAAGCTTCCGTGCAAGGTCCGCATCATCAAGAAGGAGGACCAGTTCTAATGGCTACCGGTACCCCCGCCCACGAGTTCCGTGAGCTCGACAACGCTGAGCTGGAAACCCGCCTGAAGGATGCGAAGGAAGAGCTCTTCAACCTTCGTTTCCAGAAGGCCACTGGCCAGCTGACCAACAACCGCCGCATCGGCACGGTTAAGCGCGACATCGCCCGCATCTACACCGTTCTGCGCGAGCGCGAGCTGGGCCTGTCCGTTGCTCCGGGAGCTGAGGCTTAATCATGAGTGAGGCAAACGTGAACACTAAGAAGGAAAAGGGCGCTCGCAAGACCCGCACCGGCATCGTTGTCTCTGACAAGATGGACAAGACCATCGTTGTCGAGCTCGAGGACCGCAAGCAGCACGCCCTCTACGGCAAGATTATGCGCACTAACAAGAAGGTTAAGGCGCACGACGAGAACGAGACCGCCGGCATCGGCGACCGCGTTCTCATCGCCGAGACTCGCCCGCTGTCCAAGGACAAGCACTTCCGTCTCGTCGAGATCGTGGAGAAGGCTAAGTAAAATCTAGCCCTCCTCGATATCAGTGGCCCCCACGGTGAACGTGGGGGCCATTTTTATGCGCCCTTGGCTTCCGCATCCGGCGCGCCAGAGACACCAGTCTGTCAGGGGAGCGGTCTCCAGTTATGGGGATTAAGCTGCGAAAACGTGTTAGGGTAAGGCCGTTCATCTCCTGAAAGGCCAAACTCTCTATGTCCGCGTTCTCTCGCTCTCTGCTTACCCTTGTCTGCGCTTCCTCTGTTGCAGCCCTCGTTGGTTGCGCCGCGGAGGAGCCTGCCCCGGTTGCTGCTGATGCCCCGGCTGTGGAATCCACTGGCGACGTTTCAACTACGCAGGCCGAGCCGGATTCGGACGCGCAACCACAGCCGAACATCGAGGCGGCCGGACCCAACCCGACGCTGCCAGCCGGCTATACACCTGGCGCCGCTGATTCTGGCGCGGCTGAAGGCGCGAAGACGTCCAACGCACAAGATGTAGCTAAAGACGGTGTGGGCACCTCCGCTGCCAGCGGCATTGAGAAGTGCGTGTACCGGAAGGACCGCGTCCGCAGCGAGGGCAATCCTGCCGATGTCCCGTCTACCGTGTCGGGCACCGTGTACAAGGCTGAAGCAGGCGACCTCGACGGTGGAGAGCCCGGCATCGTCTTGCCCGAATATGCCTCGGAAGAGGTGTGGGTCCTGGCCTTGGACGCGCCCACCACGTTGAGCGGCAGCATGAGCGGCAGGCCGGGTGAGGTGGAGGTTCGTGCAAACCAGGAATGTATCGGAATAGTTGGCAATGGGGATTTGTGGGACGGCTACGAAGGCACGAAGG
Source organism: Corynebacterium sp. HMSC078A10 (assembly GCF_001811565.1). NCBI lineage: Bacteria > Bacillati > Actinomycetota > Actinomycetes > Mycobacteriales > Corynebacteriaceae > Corynebacterium > Corynebacterium sp. HMSC078A10. The sequence continues at coordinate 22,003 of NZ_KV805205.1, forward strand.
TCACCTTGCCGATCGATGCCACGAGCGGATTCTGGCAAAGCGATGTGAGTGTCCCGATGGGCACGCTGCGCATGCCCTACATACCGGCAGATATTCTTTAGCGCACCCGCCGGTGTGTGAGCGCGATAGCGATGCTAAAGACACAGAGCACCGCGCCCACCGCGAGAAGAAACGTGCCGATGCGGTAGGGCGCGGCGCTGGCCAGGTCGACGGTGCGAAAGACCTTGAGCCACACCAGCCAGCCCGCGATGAGCGCAACCGCGCCCAGCGCGGAGATAGCGCGCAGCCCCCGGGTGGGGCGCTGGGCGGGGGAGAAGGCGCGGTAGGAGGCGTCGACAAGCGCGGCACCTCCCAACAGCACCGACAGCACCACCGCAGCTGGCACCGGCAGAAGCGCGCCCGTGCCGAAGACGACGGGCAAAATGAAGGACACCGTCACCACGAGGAAGAGCAGGCCGTGGAGCCCGGTCGTGCGCAGGGGATAGCTCATAGTAGTTCCTCCACCTCAGAAAGCGTGGGCGGCTGCGCGCCCGTGCGGGAAACAGTAATGGCTGCGGCCGTCGCCGCAAAGTGCAGGATCTCCTGCCACTCCTCGACGCCCAAAGTGCTAACGTCCCGCTCCACCAACTGACTCAAGAGCGCGGCCATCACCGTGTCGCCCGCGCCAATGGTGTCCGCCACCTCCACCTCGACCGGCGGTACCTGCAGCGATGCCGAGTCCGTGCGCACACTCAGACCTTCCGCACCGCGCGTGGTCACGACCACGGGCACCTGCGAAAGGGCGTCCTCGCCGAGGAATTCAACCTCCTCCTCACTCAGCTTCAACAGCGTGACGTGCGGCAGCAACGACAACAAAAACTCGCGATGCGCCGGGGTGGTGAAGAAGAGGCGGATGTTGGGATCCAGCGCCACCTTCGTGCCCCGCGCCGCAAGCTCCTGAAGTAGCGCGGCATAGCGGGATGCGCCCGGCTCCAGGGCGAGGGAGACGGTGCCGAAGCAGGCCCAAGGGACGTCGGCAAGCACGGGCTCCACCAGGCGGTCCGCCGTGCCCTCCGTATAGAAGGAGTAGGTGGCCGAGCCGTCCTCCCCGATGTTGCAGACCGCCAGCGTTGTGGGCTCGTCACCGCGCTGCACGAGCGAGGTATCCACTCCTTCTTTATGTAGGCGCTCCACGAGCGCCTGCCCGAATGCATCCCGCGAAAGCCGCGATTGAAAACCCACGCTTGCGCCCAAACGCCCCGCCGCGACCGCCACATTGAAGGGGCCGCCGCCCAACGCCGGGGTGAGATCCGCCAGCCCCCCGCGTCCGCGCGGAACGAGGTCAACGAGGCCTTCGCCACACACCATAATGTCCATAGAGCCCATACTATCGGGAGCATGAACTACCGTCCGCACTTCCATCTCTCCCCGCCGTCCGGTCGCCTTAACGATCCAAACGGGGTCTTCCTTGATGGCGATAACCTGCACGTTTACTATCAGCACGACCCCTGTTTCCCACACGCACCGAAGCAGACGGGTTGGGGGCACGCCGTGACTTGCTTAAGCGAGCCGCAGCCCTGGCGGCACTTCCCGGACGCGCTCTATCCCATCCGTGAGCACGACGCCCACGGTTGCTATTCCGGTGGTGCGGTGGTCGACGGCGAGGACGTCTGGCTGTTTTATACCGGCAACCTCAAGCGCGATGGCGTGCGGATTCCCTCGCAGAACCGCGTCCGCGCGGTCGATGCCGGCGGTCCAGAAGGCGGCTTCTACGAGCACGACGCCGCGAACCCCCTCATCGACGGGCCCGCCGCAGGTTTCACCGGGCATTACCGCGATCCCCAGATCACCCGCGACAAGGACGGCTGGCGCATGGTGCTCGGCGCCCAGGCGGAGGATGAAACCGGGCACGTGGTGCTCTATCGCTCCACGGACTTGGCGCAGTGGTCCTTTGAGGGTGCGCTCACCTTTGACACCTCAGGCGCTGAGCCGGGCCTGAGCCCCGACCTGGTGCCGGGCGGCTACATGTGGGAATGCCCGAATTTGCTCACGCTGCGGGACCGCGCCACGGGGGAGGACAAGGATGTCTTGGTCATCTGCCCGCAAGGTTTAGATCCCGTGCGCGGTAACGCCACGCACTACGCCTCCTCCGACCAGTGCGGCTACCTCGTGGGCCGGCTTGAGAGCACGGTTTTCCACGTGGAGCGCGGTTTCAGCGAGGTGGACTATGGCCACCAGTTCTATGCGCCGCAGCTGGTGGAGAAGGATGGCGAGGCCATCATGCTGGGGTGGATGGGGCTGCCCGCGCAGGATGACACCCCGACTGTCGCCCAGGGCTGGGTGCATACGCTGACGCTTCCGCGGCGCGTCTGGCTGGAGGATGGATGGTTGCGCCAGGCACCGCTGTGGTCCGTGCCGGCGGGGCCGGCGCGAGAGGGGTTCGGTTCGGTGGCCATGCTGCAGGCTGGGGAGGGAACGTATGTGCTTGTCGACGACTCCGGTGCCGACGCTTTCCGCGTCACCTACGGCGGGGGAGTGTTGCGGCTTAGCTCTGGGGAGGATGAGCGCGTCGTGCCGTGCCCGGCGGGTTCTGTGGAGCTCATCGCGGATGGCTGCGCGGTAGAAGTCTTCGCGGGTGATGGGCGGATTGCGGGGGCGTCGGCAGTTTTTGGTGCCGGCGACGCTCGCTGGCGCGGCTGGGAAGCCCGGTAGGGTGTGAATTTTCCTATATTTGTGCCCGAATTGTTGGCTTTATGTTGGGTAACGTGTCTAATAGGAGGTGAAGCTACTTAATTCATCTCACTTTCCGAGGAGGCACGCCGGTATGGATCACAAACAGGTCGCGGCGCGAACACTCAAAGCAATCGGCGGCGAAGACAACATTGTGGCGCTCGCGCACTGCGCCACCCGCCTGCGCATGGTGCTGAAAGACAGCAAAAAAGTCGATACGGCCGCACTGGAAAACGATCCGGACCTCAAGGGCATCTTTGAGGCCGGGGGCATGTTCCAGGTCATCGTCGGCCCGGGCGATGTCAACATCGTATTCGACCAGATCAACGCGATGACCTCGAAGGATATCGCAGTTTCTACTGACAAGCTCAAGGACATCGCCGCCGACTCCGGCAATTGGTTCTCCCGGGCAGTGAAGGTCCTCGCGGATATCTTCGTGCCGCTCATCCCGATTCTGGTCGGCGGCGGTCTGCTCATGGCGCTCAACAATGTGCTGACCGCCAACGGGCTGTTCGGCGAGCAATCCGTCATCGAGATGTTCCCGGCCATGGCGGATGTCGCCGGGCTCATCAACCTCTTGGCTTCCGCGCCGTTTGCCTTCCTGCCTATCCTGGTGGGCTTCACCGCCACCAAGCGCTTCGGCGGCAACGAGTTCCTCGGTGCGGGCATGGCCATGGCCATGGTGATGCCGGACCTGGTGAACGGGTATCAGGTGGCCGCGACCATCGAGGCGGGGGAGATGTCCTACTGGAATATCTTCGGCCTCGATGTGGCCCAGGCGGGTTACCAGGGTTCCATCCTGCCGATCTTGGTCATCGCGTGGATTCTGGCCACGATTGAGAAATTCCTGCACAAGCACCTCAAGGGCACCGTGGACTTCATGCTCACCCCGCTGCTCACGTTGCTGGTGACGGGCTTTATCACCTTCATCGCGGTTGGTCCTATTCTGCGCACGGCGGGCGACATGCTCGGCGCTGGGCTCAACGACCTTTACACCTTCGCCGGCCCGGTGGGCGGCTTCATCTTCGGTTTGTTCTACTCGCCGATCGTTATCACCGGCCTCCACCAGTCCTTCCCGCCGATTGAGACGATGCTGTGGAACGAGGGCGGTTCCTTCATCTTCGCGGTGGCCTCCATGGCCAACATTGCCCAGGGTGGCGTGGCCTTGGCGGTCTACTTCCTGACCAAGTCGGAGAAGCTCAAGGGCCTGTCGGGCGCCTCGGGTGTTTCCGCGCTCTTCGGCATTACCGAGCCCGCTATCTTCGGTGTGAACCTCCGCCTGCGCTGGCCGTTCTACATCGGCATGGGCGCGTCCGCAGTGGCCTCGACGCTCATCGCGCTTCTCGACGTCAAAGCTACCGCCCTCGGCGCCGCCGGCTTCATCGGATTCGTCTCAATGCGCCCGGAGGATTACACGCAGTTCTTCATCTGCGCCTTCGTCTCCCTCATCCTCTCCTTCGGCGTGGCCTTTGTATATGGCCGCTACCTCATCTCCAAGAACGGCTCCATCGATCCCGATGAGGTCGGTACCGCCAACGCCGACGTAGGCGGTGCGGTTCCTGCCGCAACCGCTGATCCGAATGCCTACCGCGTGGCCTCCCCGCTGGCCGGAAAGGCCATCGCGTTGGAATCGGTCTCCGACCCGATGTTTGCCGCCGGCAAGCTGGGCGCGGGCGCGGCCATCGAGCCGAGCGAGGGGCGCCTCGTCTCCCCGATTGATGGCAAGGTCACCGTCACCTTCCCTTCCAAGCACGCCTATGCCGTGCGTGGAAAAGATGCCGACGGCAACAACGTTGACATCCTCATGCACATCGGTTTCGACACCGTGAACCTGAAGGGCGAGCACTTTACCTCGCACGTCTCCAAGGGCGATGAGGTCAAGGCCGGTGACCTCCTCTGCGAGTTCGATATCGCCGCCATCAAGGCGGCGGACTACCCGGTGACAACACCTGTGGTGGTATCCAACTCGAAGAAGACGGGCCCAGTCCTCCCGGCCTATGCCACCGGTGCGGAAATCACCTTCGGGGATGCATTACTCACCGTGGACCCGAAGCCGAAACCTGCGGCTACCACCACCGCCGCTTCGGCGGAGAAGGCCTAGAGCCTCCGTCCGCCGATTCCATAAGTGCAGACCAGAATGTGCAGACACGCCCTGGTCGTCGCCAAGCACTGCGCGTGCGCTTGACGACGCCCACCTGCACCTCTGCACTTCCGGGTCTGCACATCTGCACTGTGGGGTGAGGGCAGGTGGGGGAGGGCGTGGCGCGTAGGGGCCGGCCATGCATTCGAGAGTGTGCTGTGGGGCGGGACGTAGTGGGGTGCGCGATTTGGGGAAACAGTGGGGGACATGCTTGAATGTATGGGTTGCATATGGTCGGTCGGTGCAGCGCGATGCGTTTCCGAATCGCCACACCGAGACCCTTCGACCGCTGTGAACAGCGAGTTCGTCGCACAGCCTATGCCACGCAAGCAAGTAGACCAGGTGTGTCAAGGACGGAAATCTTGATGCACGTTAATCCAGGTCAGGAGACCCATAGTGATTCAGCAAGAATCGCGTCTGCGCGTCGCCGACAACTCCGGTGCACGAGAGCTCCTCGTCATCCGCGTTCTCGGCGGCTCCGTTCGACGTTTCGCTGGCATTGGTGACGTTGTCGTTGCCACTGTCAAGGAAGCCACCCCGGGTGGCAACGTGAAGGAAGGCGATGTCGTCAAGGCCGTCATCGTCCGTGCCAAGAAGGAGACCCGTCGCCCGGACGGCTCCTACATCGCATTCGATGAAAACGCCGCAGTTATTCTCAAGGGCGACAATGAGCCGCGCGGTACCCGCATCTTCGGCCCGGTTGCTCGCGAACTTCGTGACAAGCGCTTCATGAAGATCGTTTCTCTCGCACCGGAGGTGATCTAATCTTATGAAGATTCATAAGGGCGATATGGTGATCGTCATTTCGGGCCCGGACAAGGGCGCGAAGGGCAAGGTCATCGAGGCATACCCGAAGCGCGACAAGGTCCTCGTTGAGGGCGTCAACCGCGTCAAGAAGCACGTTGCTAACTCCGCTACCGAGCGTGGCGCCGAGTCCGGCGGAATCGTTACCCAGGAAGCTCCGATCCACGTGTCCAACGTTGCGATCGTTGACTCCGAGGGCAACCCGACCCGCGTGGGCTACCGTTTCGACGAAAACGGCAAGAAGGTCCGCATCGCACGTAGCAACGGGAAGGACATCTAACATGAGCGAGAACTACACTCCGCGTCTGAAGACCCGCTACCGCGAGGAAATCAAGAAGACTCTGAACGACGAGTTCAAGTACGACAACGTGATGCAGATTCCGGGCGTCACCAAGGTCGTTGTCAACATGGGTGTGGGCGACGCTGCCCGCGACTCCAAGATGATCAACGGTGCTCTCGAGGACCTTACCGCTATCACCGGCCAGAAGCCGCAGGTGCGTCGCGCTAAGAAGTCCATCGCAAACTTCAAGCTCCGTGAGGGCATGCCCATCGGCGCACGCGTTACCCTGCGCGGCGACCGCATGTGGGAGTTCCTGGACCGCCTGCTGACCATCGCGCTGCCGCGTATTCGCGACTTCCGCGGTCTCTCCGACCAGCAGTTCGACGGCCACGGCAACTACACCTTCGGTCTCACCGAGCAGACCATGTTCTACGAGATCGACATCGACAAGGTGGACCGCCCGCGCGGTATGGACATCACCGTCGTGACCACCGCTACCAACGACGAGGAGGGCCGCAAGCTCCTGCGCGAGCTCGGCTTCCCGTTCAAGTAAAGTAGCGCTTGAATCATTCCCCCGGCACTCCGTGAAGGAGCTCCGGGGGAATTTTTGTGTCTGCGCCACTGGTGAGTTTCGTCACCCTGAGCGCGGGGGAGTACACTACGAGCGTCTGAGAAGTCTGCGTCCCCCAGTGAGGTAAGAAATGTCCCTGAATGATGCTTCGGCAGCCGCGGTAAAGAAAAAGGTTGCGTTGCTCGACGAGTCCTTTGGCCGGTTTGCCGTGCGCTCCACCCTGGCGGGTGTGTACCTCGCCATCGGTACGGCGTTTGCTGCGGTGATGGGGATGGGCGTCGAGAAGCATGTGGAAGGCATGGGCTCGCTGGTCTTTGCCTGCCTGTTCGGCTTGGGCCTGTTTGCCATCGTCCTTCTCGGCGCGGAGCTGGCCACCGGCAACATGATGTACATGGTCTATGGCGCCGTAACTAAACAGGTGGGCTGGGGCAAGGGCCTGTGGCTGCTGGTGGTCACGACGCTGTTTAACCTGGTTGGTGCTACCCTCTTTGCCGCAGCCATGGGAATGTCGGCCAAGCTGGGCGGAATCGACCCCAACCATCTCATTGCCAACCTCTCGATGGGCAAGCTGACCAAGGGTCCAGGCGGGCTGCTGGTGGAGGCCATGCTGGCCAACTTCGTGGTCAACATGGCTATCGTCGGCGCGGTCTTTGCTAAGGACGTGGTGTCCAAGTTCTTCGTCATCGTGCCGATCATCGCCTGCTTCGTGGGCCTGGGCCTGGAGCACGTTATCGCCAACTTCTGCCTGATGACCCTGACCTTCTTCTGCGCCAGCCCGCTGCCTGAGGGCTTCACCCTCGGCGCGGTGTTGGCCAACTGGTCCATCGTGTGGGTGGGAAACCTCATCGGCGGCGGCTTCCTTATCGGCGGCGTGTACGCCTGGCTTAACTCTGGCCCGGAGGCGTACCGCGACTAAGTTCGCCCGAGTAGAGGTTGAAGCGGTCGCCGCGGGCAAAGCCCACGAGCGCCATGCCGGTTTCCCGGGCGGTTTCCACCGCCAGCGAGGAGGCCGCGGAGACCGCAACGAGCATGCCGAAGCCGGCCATAGCAGCCTTGTTGACCAGCTCGAAGCTGGCGCGCGAGCTCATCACCAGGATGAGGTCGCTGGCGGGCAGCATTCCTTCCATCAGTAGGTGCCCGATAACCTTGTCGGCGGCGTTGTGCCTGCCGACGTCCTCGCGTACAACGACGGGTTCTCCCTCGAGCGTGAAGGCGCCCGCGGCGTGGATGCCGCCGGTTTTGCGGAACTGCTTCTGCTCCGCTTTCAAGGCGCCGGGCAGCTTGGCGACGACCCCCGGATCCACCGGCACCTGTGGGATTGGGTATCGCGACTGTTTCATTAGCGCCTCGATAGAGGAGGTACCGCACACTCCGCAGGCAGACGTGGTTGTCGTCAGGCGTAGATCGGCGAGGCTAATCGCGTGGGGGTTGACTAGTTCAACGTCGAGCAGGTTATAGGGGTTGCGCCCGTCCACTGAGGCACCGGCGCAGTAGCGCGCCTCGGTGACATCGCTGGCCTTCTCGATGTGGCCCTCGGAATGAAGAAAACCATGGGCCAGCTCGACATCGTGGCCGGGCGTGCGCATCGTCGTGGTCAGCGTTTGTCCGCCCACGCGGATCTCCAAAGGCTCTTCGCCGGCGACGGTATCGCCGCGGGTATCGACCTGGATGACCTCTCCGTGCTCATCGAGGCGCACCTTGGTCACGGCGAAGGTGGCGTTGACGTGCCCGCTCATCGGTTGAGGGCCTCCTTGAGCGTGGCGATGTGGGTGCGGGCCTCGTCGACGTCCTTCGAGGCCAAACCGACCAGGTACGCCGTCAGCGGGGCAGCGGGGCGCGATTGGGTATGCGCGACGTCCTTGGTCAGATCGAGGAGTTCTCTAACCAAGGCGGTGGCGTCGGCCGGGGCGACGCCGACAAGCTCGGCAGCCTCCTCAAGCCACTGGTGTGCCGTGCGGATGGGGTCTTGTTCTTCACTCATGACTTCCCATGCTAACGCGTTTTGGAAAACAGCATGTCAGCGGGTAAAGTAAGCCGACGGACTTGCATTTTTCCTCCTCCGCGCCGCAAAAATGGCGCTGGAGGTGCGCAAATGTGCCAAGCCGGAAGAATTGAACACATCTACTTTGTTGTAGGCCCCTCGCCGTAGACAGCGGACCGTTGTCTGTATCAAAGGGTGGCGAGCGCCTCGCGGTATTGACCGCGGGGAGCGTGAGTAGCCCGAAATCACACGGAAAACGCTTTGGTGAGCTTTAAGGGAACCGCAACGAGAAAGGTTACAGGTCACTCATATGACTATGACTGATCCTATTGCCGACATGTTGTCGCGCGTGCGCAATGCATCCAATGCGCACCACGATTCCGTGTCGATGCCGACCTCCAAGCTCAAGGCGAACATCGCCGAGATCTTGAAGCAGGAAGGCTACATCGCTGACTACTCCGTCGAGGGCCGCGAGCTGTCCCTCGAGCTTAAGTACAACAATCGTGAGCGTTCCCTCTCGGGTCTGCGTCGCGTGTCTAAGCCGGGTCTGCGTGTGTACGCAAAGTCCACCGAACTGCCGCAGGTTCTGGGCGGCCTGGGCGTGGCCATCATTTCCACGTCTCAGGGTCTGCTTACCGACCGTCAGGCTCAGGAGAAGGGTGTAGGCGGAGAAGTTCTCGCCTACGTCTGGTAAGGGAGGATTGACACATGTCTCGTATCGGTCTAGCACCTATCGCCGTCCCGAAGGGCGTCGACATCACCATCAATGGCCAGGTTGTCAACGTGAAGGGGTCCAAGGGCTCCCTCGAGGTTGAGCTGCCGGAGCCGATCACCGCAGCCGTCGAGGACGATGAGATCAAGGTCTCCCGTCCGGACGACGACCGCAAGAACCGCGCACTGCACGGTCTGGCCCGCTCCCTGGTCAACAACGCCGTCGTTGGCGTGACCGAGGGCTACACCAAGAAGATGGAAATCTTCGGTGTTGGTTACCGCGTCCAGCAGAAGGGTAAGGACCTGGAGTTCTCTCTGGGCTACTCCCACCCGATCCTCATCAAGGCTCCGGAGGGCATCACCTTCGCTGTGGATGGCGCAACCAAGCTCTCCGTATCTGGTATTGACAAGCAACTGGTTGGACAGGTCGCCGCGTACATCCGCCGCCTGCGTAAGGACGATCCTTACAAGGGCAAGGGTATTCGCTACGACGGCGAGCAGATCCGCCGCAAGGTCGGAAAGACGGGTAAGTAAGCAATGGCTAACACTGAAAACGCAAAGCGCACCCCGGTTGGCAAGGACATTTCCTCGCGTCGTCGTGAAGCACGCGCGCGCCGCCACTTCCGCATCCGTAAGACCCTCCGCGGCACCCCTGAGGCACCGCGTCTGGTCGTTCACCGCTCCTCCCGCCACATGCACGTTCAGGTCATCGACGACCTGGCCGGCCACACCCTGGCCGCTGCTTCCTCCATGGAAGCCGACGTGCGTGCACTCGAGGGCGATAAGAAGGCCAAGGCTGCCAAGGTAGGCCAGCTCATCGCTGAGCGCGCCAAGGCCGCTGGCATCGAGAAGGTCGTCTTCGACCGTGCAGGCTACAAGTACCACGGCCGCGTTGCTGCGCTGGCCGAAGCTGCTCGTGAAGGTGGTCTGCAGTTCTAATGATTAAGGCATACGGAAACATCAACGGAAGGAACGCCTAATGTCGGACCGTGAACAGCGTGACGGCGGACGCTCCGCCGAGAACAACAACGACCGCAAGGGTCGCAACAACGGCCGTCGTAACGACCGCCGCAACCACCAGGACAACGAGCGCGATAAGTACATCGAGCGCGTTGTGACCATCAACCGCGTCTCCAAGACCGTTAAGGGTGGCCGCAACATGTCCTTCACCGCTCTCGTCGTCGTTGGCGACGGCCAGGGCATGGTTGGCGTCGGCTACGGCAAGGCCAAGGAAGTCCCGGCCGCAATCCAGAAGGGTGCAGAAGAGGCTCGCAAGAACTTCTTCCGCGTCCCGATGATTGCCGGCACCATTACCCACCCGGTTGAGGGTCGCGACGCAGCTGGCATCGTCATGATGAAGCCGGCCGCTCCGGGTACCGGTGTCATCGCCGGCGGTGCTGCTCGTCCGGTGCTTGAGTGCGCCGGTGTGCAGGACATTTTGTCGAAGTCCCTGGGCTCCGACAACGCTCTCAACGTCGTCCGCGCTACCGTGGACGGCCTCAAGCAGCTGGTTCGCCCGGAGGAAGTTGCTGCACGTCGCGGCAAGTCCCTCGAGGAGGTCGCACCGGCCCAGATGCTGCGCAAGCGCGCAGGTCAGGAGGCATAAGCAATGGCTCTGAAGATTACTCAGGTAAAGGGCCTTGTGGGCACCAAGCCGAACCACCGCGCCAACATTGAGGCTCTTGGTCTCAAGCGCATCGGACACTCTGTTGTAAAGCAGGACACCCCGATTATTCGCGGCATGGTTCACAAGGTGCGTCACCTGGTCACCGTCGAAGAAGTGGCAGGGGAGTAAACCATGGCTGATATCATCAAGCTCCACGACCTGCGCCCGTCCGCAGGCTCCAATAAGCCCAAAACCCGCGTCGGCCGCGGTGAGGCATCCAAGGGTAAGACCGCTGGTCGCGGTACCAAGGGCACCGGTGCTCGCAAGCAGGTTTCCGCTGCTTTCGAGGGTGGCCAGATGCCGATCCACATGCGTCTGCCGAAGCTCAAGGGCTTCAAGAACCCGAACCACGTTGAGTACCAGGTAGTCAACGTTGCTGACCTCGCAGAGGCTTTCGCTCAGGGTGGCGACGTCACCGTAGCGGACATCGTCGCTGCTGGCCTGGTTCGCAAGAACCAGCCGGTCAAGGTTCTGGGCAACGGCGACATCAACGTTAAGTTGAACGTCACCGCTGACAAGTTCTCCAAGTCTGCTGTTGAGAAGATCGAGGCTGCTGGCGGCACCGCCACCACCAAGTAAATCTCTACTCAGTAGATTTCTTCCCCCTGTCCACCGCATTCGTGCGGGGCAGGGGGATTTTTCATGCCTATTGTGCGCGCGGAGCTAAGAAGAGTAGTATCACCCTTGGTTAAATCTTAGTAAGTGTTAAGGAGAGTGTTATGTCGTCCGTATCTTCCATCGTGGCAACCGCCATCGCCGCACTTCTGCCCCTGGCTGGCGTTACTGGTCCCGTCGATGCACAGGAGATGCTCTCCCAGCCAGAGTCCGCCACCAGCACGGAGACCCTGCCTAGCGGCGAGCTGGCGGTGCAGCGCGAGCTGGCCCTTGCCACCCAGGAGCTGGGGCACGACTTCATGACCATCCGCTTTGAAGGCAATGACACCGCGCACATCGTCTTCCTGGAAACCTACAACCCGGATACCGACCAAGCCGCCGTGGACCGCGTTATGAAGGCCCTAGCCACCAACGGTTATGATCGCGTCGATGCAGTTGCCTAGGAAGGCAGCACGTTAGGCGTCGTTGACCGTCTTTTCATAGAGGCCGGGGAAGCGGCTGTCCGGGTCAGTGAGCGCTTTAATACGATCCGGCAGGTCACCGCCGTAGAGCTCGGCAAATTCTTCGGGGGAGTAGAAGGCTTCTGAATACAGCGACTTATGCCCGCCAAGCTCACTGACTTTAGCTTCGATGACGCGGTTGAAGGCGCCGTTGCCCGGGGCGGAGGGGTCGACGTGATTGCCCTCCACGCCCGACCAGAACCCCACGTTGACCCAGGTCTGGTCTGGGCGCAGCGGATACAGCGGCCACGGGGCGGGGGAATCAGCCGCGAGAGAACCGGTACCGACGAGGTCTTCGACGCCCTCGCGCAGCCTAATCGGGCACAGCCACACCGGCTGGATATCGGAGGCCGCAAAGAACCAGTCCAAGAACTCCGGCAAGTTCTCCGGGGTGACCTCGATGTCCTGCACCACGCGCTCACCCCGCGGCAGGCCCTTCGGCTTCTTGATGAAGTTGTACTCCAGCTCGTATTTCCGGTCCAGGCGCACGAGCTTCCAGTAGAAGGAACTGCGCCGCAGCTGCCGCGGCCACACCTTGCGCACCCGCGGATTCTGCGCGCCGAAGGCTCGCGAGCACCAGAACCAGTCAGTATCCCAGCGCCAGATGTAATCGCGCACCGTGAGGCGGTCGCGGCGGATACCGCGGGCGTGCTGGAGGCTGCGGTAGAAAATCTCCTCCCTCGTGTAGTCGGAGGTTGGGCCCTCCTCCTCCGTGAAACGGGCCATGACCAGGTAGGATTCCTCCGGAGAGAAGACCACGCCATCTAGGCCGTGGACATCGACGCCGTCATAGGAGTGGGTGCGGGAGACGTCGTCAAGCGCGCGTGCCAAGGACTCAAAGTCGTGGAAACGCACCTCCCGCAGCTCCACGTAAGGCTTCACCGCGCGCAGCTCAATCTTGAGGCGCACCGCATAGCCCAAGGAACCGTAGGAGTTGGGGAAGAGGCGGAAGAGATCGACGTTCTCCTCACGTGAGCACGTGAGAATCTCGCCAGTACCGGTGAGGATGTCCATCTCCAGCACGGATTCGTGCGGCAATCCATCGCGGAAGCTCGTGGACTCCACGCCCATGCCCGTCACCGCGCCGCCGAGCGTAATGGTCTTGAGCTGCGGCACCACGAAGGGCATCAGGCCGTGCGGCAAGGTGGCGTCGACAAGGTCCTCGTAGGTACACATGCCCTGGACCTCGGCGGTCTGCGCAATCGGATCGACCTCAATGACCCCACTCAGACCGGACACGTCGAGCCCCACCTGCTCGCCGCTGCGCCCGCGGAAAAGATTCGAGGTTTTCTTCGCTAGACGTACGCGCTTGTCCTTCGGCACCGCGCGGAAGCTACGCAGGAGCTTATCGACGCCCTCCTCGTGCGCTTTCCAGCCCACCGGCGGGATCTCCACGGCATCGACGCTGCGGTGATTGCGAATGAGATCAGTCAGCATAGAACTCCTTTAAGTCTTTAGAAGCGCGAATCTTCCCACCAGCGGCGCTCGGGCACGCCGGAACGAGAACCGGCCTCACCCAGCTTGACTCCCAAGAAGTGGTACAAGTTGATGATGTTGTGCTCGAAGCCCCACTCGGAGCCGGCCATATAGATGGCCCACAGGCGCGCGGTGGGAAGGCCCACCAGAGAGCAGGCCTCCTCCCACGTCTCCTTGAGGTTCTCGCACCAATCGTGCAGAGTGCGCATGTAGTCGAAGCGCAGGGATTCCGTGTGGACAACCTCGAAGCCGGCATCCTGCATGCACTTCGTGATGGTGCCGGAGCCGGAGAGCTCACCGTCGGGGAAGATATAGCGGTCAATGAAGCCGCCCTTCGGAGTCTTGTGATTATCCGGGTAGGTAATGCAGTGGTTGAGCATCAATCCACCCGGCTTGAGCTTGCCGTTGAGGAAGCTAAAGAAGTCCGGGTAGTTCTTGACGCCAATGTGCTCGAGTAGCCCGATGGCGGAGATAGCGTCGAAGCCTTCCTCGGTGACATCGCGATAGTCCATGAAGCGGATTTCCGCGAGGTCCTCGAGACCCTCCTCCTTGATCTTGGCCTGGCCCCACTCAGCCTGCTCCTTGGAGAGGGTTACGCCGAGGGACTTCACACCGCGCTTGGCGGCGTAGCGCACCATGCCGCCCCAGCCGCAGCCGACGTCCAGGTGGCGGTCACCCTCCTTGAGCCGCAACTTGTCGAAGATGAGGCGATACTTGTTTTCCTGGGCCTCATCCAGCGTGGCGTCGGGGGAGGGGTAGTAGGCGCAGGTATACGTCATCGAGTCACCGAGGAAGAGCTCGTAGAAGTCATTACCCACGTCGTAGTGATCGGAGATGACGTCCGCGTCGCGTTCCTTGGAGTGCTTGGACAATCCTTCGTGCAGCTTGCGGCGCAGCCACGAGGCTCGCTCGACTTCCGGGACCGGCTGGATCTGGAAAGCTCCCATCGAGGCCAGGGAGCGTGCCACCCTGGCCAAGGTCTTCGCGTCCGGGCGGGTGAACTTGTCATACATGGCGTGCAGCGCATCGAAGATGCCGTAGGGGTGCGCCGGGTGTTCGCCCTCGACAGTGATGCCGTCGGTGACATAAGCGCGGGCAAATCCTACATCCCCTGGGTGAGTCGCGATATAGGCCAAGCCCTGGAGGTTGTTGATCTTGACGGTAAACTGCGCATCGGCTGGGCCGGTGGCGGAACCATCGAAAGCCTCCCAGCGGAAGGGGTTGGGGCTGGGGACGAAGGTATCGATAATCTCGGCCACGGTCATTGGAGAGAATCGCTTACTCATAAAACTACATACTTCTTTCGGTTCATTGGCTGGCAGAAAAAGAACGGCCATACTCCGAGACGCCCCGGGCGTCTCGGGGGAGGTCGAAAAGACGTAGAAATCTTGTAAGGACATTGCCTTCAGACAACACAGGCAATGGTAGGCCCAATCCGGGGATAGCGCTAAGGGAGAAACTAAAAAGGGGACCTCCGGGCGGCCATGTGCGGGGTTAATGTGGCGAAAGTGGCCAAGGCTGGTAGGGTAATGGGGTCAAAAGTGTTCAACCGTTCCTATGAGATGCCTTAAGAGGGCTCTTAGCTTTTGGGAACAGATGAGATCCACCCCCGTGCGCGGCGAATTCGAACCGCACAACAAGCGCGGTAGGCCAGGAGGATTAAGTAGTGTCCGCCATTTTGCAGGCTTTTAAAGATGCCGACCTGCGTAAGAAGATCATCTTCACGCTCGTGTTGATTATCCTCTACCGCGTTGGCGCGCAGATCCCGTCGCCGGGCGTTGATTACGCCACCATCGCCGGCCGCCTTCGTGACCTCACGGAGGAATCCGGCAACCTCTACTCGGTGATCAACCTGTTCTCCGGTGGTGCGCTGCTGCAGCTGTCTATCTTCGCCATCGGCATCATGCCGTACATTACGGCGTCGATTATCGTGCAGCTGCTCACCGTGGTGATTCCTCACTTCGAGCAGTTGAAGAAGGAGGGGCAGTCCGGTCAGGCCAAGATGACGCAGTACACGCGCTACCTCACCCTGGCGCTGGCGCTTCTGCAGTCCTCGGGCATTGTGGCCCTGGCGGACCGCGAGCAACTCTTGGGGCAAGGCGTCCGCGTCCTGGCGGAGGACCGTAACTTCTTTACCCTCGTCGTGCTCGTTATCACCATGACCTCCGGCGCCATCCTCGTGATGTGGATGGGTGAGCTGATTACGGAGAAGGGCATTGGTAACGGTATGTCGCTGATGATTTTCGCCGGTATTGCTACCCGCCTTCCCACCGATGGTGTCAGCATCATGCAGAACAACGGTGGCCTCGTCTTCGCCATGGTGGTCGCCGGCCTCATCGTCCTCGTCGTGGGCATCACCTTCATCGAGCAGGGGCAGCGCCGCATTCCGGTGCAGTACGCAAAGCGTATGGTTGGCCGTCGCCAGTACGGTGGTTCGTCGACCTACCTGCCGCTCAAGGTCAACCAGGCCGGCGTTATCCCGGTTATCTTCGCTTCCTCGCTGATTTACATGCCGGTGCTTATCACCCAGATCGTCAACTCCGGCTCCCCGGGCGTGTCCGATAACTGGTGGCAGCGCAACGTGATTGCGCACCTGCAGGCTCCGAGCTCCTGGCAGTACATCGTCCTCTACTTCGTCCTCACCATCTTCTTCTCCTACTTCTATGTCTCGGTTCAGTATGACCCTGCTGAACAGGCGGAGAACATGAAGAAGTATGGTGGATTTATCCCGGGTATCCGCCCGGGTCGGCCGACCGCCGAATACCTGGGATTCGTCATGAACCGCCTTCTGTTCGTCGGTTCGATCTACCTGGCGCTCATCGCTGTTCTGCCGAATATCCTTCTGGACCTCGGCGTGGGCCGCGCAGGTGCCAGCGGCACTTCCGCCTTCGGCGGTACTGCCATCCTCATTATGGTCTCGGTGGCCCTGACCACGGTCAAGCAAATCGAGTCCCAGCTCCTACAATCCAACTACGAAGGACTGCTTAAGTAATGCGTTACGTACTCCTTGGCCCTCCCGGTGCCGGCAAGGGCACCCAAGCCGCCCTCCTCAGCGAAAAGCTCGGCGTTCCGCACATCTCCACCGGTGACCTCTTCCGCGCCAACATTGGTGAGGGCACCCCGCTCGGCGTCGAGGCTAAGTCCTACATCGATGCCGGCAAGCTGGTGCCGACCGATGTCACCGCCCGCATGGTGGAGGACCGCCTCAACCAGGATGACGCCAAGGATGGCTTCCTTCTCGACGGCTTCCCCCGCACCGTGGAGCAGGCCGACATTCTTGAGAAGCTCCTCTCCGACAAGAGCCTGAAGCTCGACGGCGTGCTGAACTTTGAGGTATCCGAGGACGTCGTGGTCGAGCGCATGCTCGCCCGTGGCCGCGCGGACGACACCGAGGAGACCATCCGCACACGCCTGGGCGTCTACCGCGAGGAGACCTTCCCGCTCATCGAGCACTATGGCGATGCCATCATCTCCATCAAGGCTGAGGGAACCGTTGAGGAAATCAACGAGCGTACCCTGAAGGCAATGGGCAAGTAGCCCGTCTTTTTGTCATGGCTTTTCGTCGACGCACTAAAACGATTCCGGCCCGCACTCCGGGCGAGCTCGATGCCATGCAGGCGGCTGGCGAAATCGTCGGCCGCGCCCTGCAGGCGGTGCGTGCCGCCGCTGCAGTTGGCGTGAGCACGCTCGAGCTCGACGAAGTGGCCGAGCAGACCATTCGAGATGCCGGCGCGGTGCCCACATTCAAGGGCTACGGTGGTTTCCCGGGGTCCATCTGTGCGTCAGTGAACGACGTCATTGTCCATGGCATACCCAGCAAGGAGATTGTCCTCGCTGAAGGGGACCTCGTCTCCATCGACTGTGGCGCTACGCTCGACGGCTGGGTGGGGGATAGCGCGTGGACGTTTGGCGTCGGCAAGCTCCTCTCTGAGGCGCAGGCGCTGTCTGATGCCACCGAATGGGTCCTCCACGAAGGGCTTAAGGCCATGGTCCCCGGCAACCGGCTTACCGACGTCTCCGCAGCCCTCGAACAGGCCACCTACCGTGCCGAGGATAAGTTCGGCGTGGACCTGTTTATTGTTGACGGCTACGGCGGCCACGGTATCGGCCACGAAATGCACGAAGACCCCTACCTGGCCAATGAAGGCAAGGCAGGGCGCGGACCCATCATCCAGGAGGGCTCCGTCCTGGCCATTGAACCTATGCTGGCGCTGGGCACTGAGGACAACGCCGTGCTTGACGACGACTGGACCGTTGTCACCCTCGACGGATCGCTGGCTGCCCACTGGGAACACACCGTGGCGGCAACGGAGAATGGTCCTCGAATTCTGACACAGCGTTACTAAAACGCAACATTCAGGTAGGAAAACCGTGGAGGAAGGTTTATACTTCTCCACATGTCTAAGATTCGCTCCTTTGTTGGTGCTCGTTCCCTACGTCGCGCCACCGCAATCGGCCTGGTAGCCGCCACTCTCTCGGTTGCCCCCGCCGCAAACGCACAGACGGTCCCCTCGATTGATTCCCTGTCCTCCGACTTCCAATCTCAGATTGATGAGTTTGCCGGCCAGACCCGTGAGAACGCGTGGAACAGCCGCAACCAGATGCTGGAGACGCTGAACAACGTTAACCCGCAGGCCGCTGATGCCCTGCGCCCCGTCATCGACGGTGCCATTGAACTGGTCTTCCCGGGCCTCATTGAGCAGAAGAACGCCGAGATTCGTGCGGCTCGCGAAGCAGCTGAGCGTGCCCATGCTGAGCAGGTTGCACGCGAAAAGGCAGCTGCTGAAGAGGCTGCCCGCAAGGCTGAGGCTGAGCGTCAGGCTCAGCGCTTCGACGTTGGGCCGTGCCCGGCTGACGCCCGCATCTGCGTGGATCGCGCCGGTCGCCGCTCGTGGCTGCAGGACGGCAACGGCAACGTGACCTACGTTGCTCAGGGTATGTCTACCGGTAAGCCAGGTGAGGAGACCCCGGCCGGTACGTTCTATATCAACCGCAAGATCAAGGACGAGATCTCCTGGGAGTTCGGAAACGCGCCGATGCCCTACGCCATGTACTTCACCAACAATGGCCACGCTTTCCACGAGGGCTCCCCGGCTTATGAGTCCAATGGCTGCGTACGCCTGACCCACCAGGACGCCGTCCGCTACTGGAACGATGTGCCGATGGGTTCCAAGGTCTTCATCTACTAGAACCGCAGCGGCAAGATAGCCGACTGTCTCGCATACCTCCCGCGCCTTCGGACGATGGGAGGTTTTATATTTGGAAAACACGTATCCGCAGCGTATGCTTTAGAGCTGGTGTCTGTACGCAGCCAAAGTGGTTGTGGAGGACACCAGGCAGTAGACACCAAACATGCAGGTGGGGGCGTCGCCAAGCGCGGCGCGGAGAACTCCACCAGAAAAGTAGAGGTTATGGCTAAGGAAGGCGCAATCGAGGTTGAGGGTCGCATCGTCGAACCCCTGCCCAACGCAATGTTCCGCGTCGAGCTCGACAACGGGCATAAGGTACTTGCCCACATTTCGGGCAAGATGCGTCAGCACTACATCCGCATCCTCCCGGAGGATCGCGTTGTCGTGGAGCTGTCTCCTTATGACCTAACCCGCGGACGCATCGTCTACCGCTACAAGTAAAGACAGTAAGCCTCCTCACCCACGGGACGCACTTGATGCGTCCCTTTCTACCTCAGGCTGCGATGGCCTGAGCCCACGCTGCTAAGCATGCCCACAGTTCCCCGGCACGGCCCGGGGCGAAGCGTATGCGTGGCGGGGGACGGATGAGGAGAAAACCATCGTAACAACCCGAAAGGACTAGCCATATGGCACGTCTAGCTGGTGTTGACCTCCCGCGCAACAAGCGCATGGAGGTTGCTCTCACCTACATCTACGGCATCGGGCCTGCCCGTGCCAAGGAGCTGCTGGAAAAGACCGGCATTTCTCCTGACCTGCGCACCGACAACCTCGACGATGATCAGCTGTCGGCGCTGCGTGACGTCATCGAAGCTACCTGGAAGGTCGAGGGTGACCTCCGCCGCCAGGTTCAGGCTGACATCCGTCGCAAGATTGAAATCGGTTGCTACCAGGGCATCCGCCACCGTCGTGGCCTGCCCGTTCGTGGTCAGCGCACCAAGACCAACGCTCGTACGCGCAAGGGTCCGAAGAAGACGATCGCAGGAAAGAAGAAGTAACACATGCCACCTAAGACTCGTTCCGGCGCGCGCCGTGGTGGTCGTCGCGTCGTAAAGAAGAACGTGGCCGCTGGCCACGCATACATCAAGTCCACCTTCAACAACACCATCGTGTCCATCACGGACCCGCACGGTGCTGTCATCTCCTGGGCATCCTCCGGCCACGTTGGCTTCAAGGGTTCCCGTAAGTCCACCCCGTTCGCAGCGCAGATGGCTGCTGAGAACGCGGCCCGCAAGGCCATGGACCACGGTATGAAGAAGGTTGACGTTTTCGTCAAGGGTCCGGGCTCCGGCCGCGAGACCGCCATCCGTTCCCTGCAGGCTGCAGGCCTCGAGGTTTCCTCGATCACGGATGCCACCCCACAGCCGCACAACGGCTGCCGTCCGACCAAGCGCCGCAAGGTTTAAGGGAAAGGAAGAGGTAAGAAAATGGCTCGTTATACTGGCCCCGCTACCCGCGTATCTCGCCGTCTGCGCGTCGACCTGGTCGGCGGCGACATGGCATTTGAGCGCCGCCCGTACCCACCGGGACAGGCTGGCCGCAACCGCATCAAGGAATCTGAGTACCTGCTGCAGCTCCAGGAGAAGCAGAAGGCAAAGTACACCTACGGTGTGCTGGAGCGTCAGTTCCGCCGCTACTACGCCGAGGCTAACCGTCTCCCGGGCAAGACCGGTGACAACCTCGTCGTTCTGCTCGAGTCCCGTCTCGACAACGTGATCTACCGCGCTGGTCTGGCCAACACCCGCCGCCAGGCTCGCCAGCTTGTCTCCCACGGTCACTTCACCGTGAACGGCAAGAAGATCAACGTTCCGTCCTTCCGCGTTACGCAGTATGACATCATCGATGTTCGTGAGCGTTCCCAGAAGATGGAATGGTTCGAAGAGGCTCAGGACCGCCTGGTAGACGCCAACGTTCCGGCGTGGCTGCAGGTCGTTCCGGACACCCTGCGCATCCTCGTGCACCAGCTGCCCGAGCGCGCTCAGATCGACGTTCCGCTGCAGGAGCAGCTCATCGTCGAGCTTTACTCGAAGTAATCCTTCGACACTTTCATCTTTACCCCTTCTACCGGCGTCATATAGCGGGCGCCGACAAGGAGAAACTCCATGCTTATTTCCCAGCGTCCTCAGCTCACCGAGGAATTCATCGACTCGTCTCGCTCCAAGTTCGTCATCGAACCGCTCGAGCCGGGCTTCGGTTACACCCTCGGTAACTCGCTTCGTCGCACGCTGCTCTCGTCCATCCCGGGCGCGGCAGTAACCTCCATCAAGATTGATGGTGTGCTCCACGAGTTCACCACCATCAACGGCGTGAAGGAAGACGTTTCCGAAATCATCCTGAACATCAAGGGTCTGGTTCTGTCCTCCGACTCTGACGAGCCGGTGGTTATGTACCTGAGCAAGGAAGGCCCGGGTGAGGTGACTGCAGGCGATATCCAGCCGCCGGCTGGCGTGGAGATCCACAACTCGGATCTGCACATCGCATCGCTGAATGATTCCGCCAAGCTGGAGATGGAACTCGTCGTCGAGCGCGGCCGTGGCTACGTCCCGGCTGCCTCCACTTCCGGGGAAATCGGCCGCATTCCGGTCGACCAGATCTACTCCCCGGTGCTGAAGGTCTCCTACAAGGTCGAAGCTACTCGTGTTGAGCAGCGCACCGACTTTGACAAGCTGATCATCGACGTCGAGACCAAGAACTCGATTTCCGCACGCGACGCCCTGGCTTCCGCCGGTGGCACCCTGGTCGAGCTCTTCGGCCTGGCCCGCGAGCTGAACACCGCTGCTGAGGGCATTGAGATTGGCCCGTCCCCGCAGGAGACGGAGTACATCGCCGCCTACAGCATGCCGATCGAGGATCTGAACTTCTCCGTCCGCTCCTACAACTGCCTGAAGCGCCAGGAAATCCACACCGTTGGTGAGCTCGCAGAGTGCACCGAATCGGACCTGCTGGATATCCGCAACTTCGGTCAGAAGTCGATCAATGAGGTAAAGATCAAGCTGGCTAACCTGGGCCTGGCTCTCAAGGACACCCCTGAGGACTTCGACCCGACCCAGCTCGAAGGCTACGACGCAGAAACCGGCGACTTCAAAGACCCGGCTTCCGACGATTCCGAGTAAAGAATTCCACTGAATCGTGACGGCGCGACTTGTGCGCCCCGTCGCGCGCTCACTTAATCCGCACACGAGGAGTACACAATGCCTACCCCCAAGAAGGGTCCGCGTCTCGGCGGCTCCGCCAGCCAGCAGAAGCACCTGCTGAGCAACCTGGCAGCGAGCCTGTTCGAGCACGGCGCAATCAAGACCACCGACGCTAAGGCGAAGCTGCTTCGTCCTTACGCCGAGAAGATCATCACCAAGGCGAAGGCCGGCACCGTTGCTGACCGTCGCGCAGTTCTCAAGCTCATCCCGCAGAAGGATGTCGTTGCCTACCTCTTCGACGAGCTGGCACCGAAGTTCGAGAACCGTGAGGGTGGCTACACCCGCATCATCAAGCTGGACAACCGCTCCGGCGACAACGCCCCGATGTCCCAGATCTCCCTCGTTCTCGAGGAGACCGTGACCTCCGAGGCTAACCGCGCTACCCGCGCTGCTGCCTCCAAGCAGGCTGAGGAAGCTAAGGCTGAAGAGGCTGAGGCTGAATCCGCTGAGGAAGCAAAGGCAGAGGCAACCGAGGCAGAGGTCGAGGAGACCGCTGCTGAGGAGTCCGAGGAGAAGTAAACTTCTCTCGCCTTAACTAGGCCGCAGTACCACCTTAGGTGGGGCTGCGGCCTTTTGTTATGCTTTCTGGGCTATATAACCCCGACCAGAACGTATACTCTATGACCCCGCTGTTTACTGTGCTGTACGTAATCGGCATCGTCTCCGAGGCGATGACCGCTGCGCTGTCCGCTGGCCGGCAAAAGATGGATCTGTTTGGCGTCATCATGTTGGGCGCAGTCACCGCATTGGGCGGCGGCACGATCCGCGACATGGTGCTGGGCGCCTACCCGTTGACGTGGGTGGCGGAACCGCGCTTCCTCTTGGCCGTGGTGGCCGCCGCCGTCGCCACGGTTTATATGTCCTTCCTAATGCACTATTTCCGGCATGTATTCTTGCTTCTCGACGCCCTGGGCCTTGCGGTATTCAGTGTCCTTGGTGCTCAGAAGGCCTTGGAACATGGCCATGGGTTGATTATCGCTGCCGTGGCTGCGGTGCTGACCGGTGTCTTTGGCGGTATTTTGCGTGACTTGTTGTCCGACCGTATCCCGCTGGTCTTGTCCGCCGAGCTGTACGCCTCCATTTCTGTTCTTGCAGCCTTTTCTTATGCGGGATTGATGGAGCTGGGGCTCAGCGATGAGGTCGCTGGCGTCGTGACGGTATGCCTAGCGCTGGCGCTGCGCGTGGCTGCGATCTACTTTGGATGGTCGCTGCCGGTGTTTGAATACCGGGGAGCCGAACAACCCATGGACCCGCGCCTGCGCTTGTCTGCCCGCATTGTTCGGGATGGCGCCCGCAAGGCCAAGCGCAAAGCCGGCCAGGCCAAGAAGAATCTAAAGCACCCCAAGCGGGCTGGCTATGCCGCTTTGAGCAAGCTGGGCGTGAGCAAGAGCGCGAAGCGCCAGCACGCGGCCCAGGATTGGGAACTCAATCGCGAGTGGAATGCCAACGACTAGGTAGAATCAGCATCCATGACTAACGTTCGCCTTCGCCTAGACTTGGCCTACGACGGCACCGACTTCCACGGGTGGGCCAAGCAGAAGGGCGGCCTGCGCACTGTTCAGCAGACCGTTGAGGAGAAGCTGAGCATGGTGCTGCGCCACCCAGTGGAGCTCACCGTGGCTGGGCGCACCGATGCCGGAGTGCATGCCAGCGGTCAGGTGGCGCACTTAGATACCACACGGGCGGCGCTGGGACAGCGCAGCATTGACGGCGATCCCACCAAGCTGGTGAAGCGCTTGGCCAAGTTGCTGCCTGCCGACGTCCGCGTCCACGCCTGCACCGAAGTTCCCGCAGATTTCGACGCGCGCTTTTCTGCCTTACGCCGCCGCTACGTCTACCGCATCACCACCCATCCGCGCGGTGCACTTCCGACTCGCGCACGCGATACCGCGACGTGGTTCAAGCCAGTGGACCTGGAGCTAATGCAGGCCGCGGCCGATCAGCTGGTGGGGCTCAATGACTTCGTGGCTTTCTGCAAGGCGAAGCCGCACGCCACGACCATTCGCGAGCTCCTTGCCTTTGAGTGGAAGGACGTGTCGACGCCCGCGGAGCCGCAGCTCTACGAGGCGCACGTAACCGCGGATGCCTTTTGCTGGTCCATGGTGCGCTCGTTGGTGGGCTGCTGTTTGCGGGTGGGGGAGGGCTCGCGCGGAGTTGACTTCGCCGCCCATATGCTGCGGGAAGAAAGCCGGTCCTCAGAGATCCCGCTTGCTGATGCTCAAGGTTTGAGCCTGGTGGGCGTGGACTATCCCGATGCGGACCAGTTAGCCGCGCGCGCGGAGATGACCCGTGGTCGTCGCGCTGCGGAGGACACCGAGTTGGGTTAATCTAGAACCCACTGCGCCGTGGGAGGGTGGCGCTGCGATTCGGGGGAGGATTCTCATGGCACGCGCGTTGCCAACTACCAAGGCCCAGGTATCGGGCCACAAGTTTCTATTGCGCCGCCTCGAGCACGGACTCGTGTTCGGGGATATCCGTATGATTCATGATCCATTGAAAAGGCGCCAACGCGCCCTGCTGGGCGGGGTAGCCGCAGTAGCCTTCTTGAGTCTTGGCTCGGGGCTCATCGCCTGGATGCAGCCGGACCCGCAACCCGGCGATGCGCCCGTCGTGCGTTCCTCCGAAGGGCAGCTCTTAGCGCTGGTCAACGGCACGTATCATCCAGTGGCTAACTTGGCTTCGGCCAGACTCATTGCCAACGAGCCGGTCGAACCGCATGTGGCAGGGGATAGCTTCTTAGAAGAGATGAGCCTGGGCACCCCGCTGGGGATTGCAGACGCCCCCAACCTTCTTGCAAGCGCAACTGGGCAGGAACCAGGATGGTCGGCCTGCTTGGAAGAATCAACACAGGGCGCGAACTGGCAATCCAGCAGCCGCGTTGGCACCGTGACCGTGGTTGCGCACCGCGCTGTTCCCAGGTTCGATGAAGAGCACGCTGCCGTAGTGGAAACCGATGGCACGCAGTGGCTGCTCACCGGCCAGGGGCGCGTCGTGCTGCCCGAGGCTACGAGCACACAAGGCCGGGTTCTGCGGCGCGCGCTGGGGATGACCGCGGAGACCGCCGTGTGGGCCATGCCCGCGGAGCTGCTCAACACATTTGCCGAACTGGAGCCGCTGAGCTTTCCGGCCGCCCCGCCGGAGATTCTGGATACTGGTGAGCAGCTCTGGGCGCGCACGGAGCAGGGTGTTTTCTCCATCACCCCCACACAGGCGGAGATGCTGGTCGGCCTGGGCGCACAGCGTTTGCCTGCGCAGGCGCAGGAGGTGGCCGCGCTGGGCGACGTCCCACCGTCCTTCAACCTCCCCACCACCCGTGTGGACTTCCTGTCCCCTGAGCAAGGCTGGTTGTGCGCAACTCACAAGCAAGGTGCCGGAACTATGCGGCCGGTGGCGGCCACGGTGGACTTGCCGGGGGACTCGGCCGCGCAGCGTTTCGCCGGCCTCCAGGCCGGCGTGGGCGTGGACAGCGGGCACGGCTACCACGTGGTTTCCGCCACCGGCAGGCGCCACGAGTTGGCTAGCGCGGCAGAGCTTAAAGCACTGGGTGTGGGGGAACCGGAGCGGGTGCCGTGGGAGATCCTGCGGCTGCTGCCGGAAGGCTCTGCTTTGAGCCGCGCGGAGGCCTTAGAGTCTGAGCACTGAGGGTGGCTACGAGGGCGAGGATGGCCACGGCGCCGAGGAGAAGGCGAACAATTGGCCAGCCCTTGGCGGGTGGCGCCGCCTGCGGCCTCACCGCGACGGCACGCTCCTCACGGGATTCGCTCGCGGGCCGATAGGTCACTGCTGTGAGAGGATCAACCACCCCATGCCCGGGCTCTGCTGAGTCAATGATGCGCTGGCGCAGTTGCGCTGGGGAGTCCCCGGGGTAGCGCTGCGCCAACAAGGCGATCGTGCCGCTGACCAGGGGAGCTGCAAAGGACGTTCCCTGAAAGACGGTGTCCTCCTTTCCCGTGGCCCATCCGCCGCTGGGCTCCAGCGCGAGGGGAACGCTGCCTTCCGCGCTGAGGGGTGCCGTGATGGAATACTCCGCGAGGTCGTGCGGCGTGGCCAGAGCACCAACCGCGAGGACGGTGTCGGCTTCCGCGGGAAAGACCACGTCATCCTTTTCACAGCCGCCGGCCGTCGCGTTTCCCGACGCCGCCACAACCACCGCCCCAGCCCCTTCCGCGCGCTCTAGCGCCGCGTCCAAGGCGGAACGATCGACCCGCGTGGCGGCCTCCGGTGGAACGCACGACACCACGGAGACGTTGATGACCTGAGCCCCCGCGCTGACGGCGTCTTCGATGGCGGCAGCCAGGCTGGCCAGCGTGCCGGACCCGGCGCGGTCCGCCTCACCATTGTCCGGCGCTGGGGCCCGGTAGTGCGAGCTGGTCTGCCGGATGGAGTAGATTTCCGCATCCGGGGCCACGCCGAGGTCCTTGCCTGCGATGACGCCGGCCACCACCGTCCCGTGCAGGTCGCAGTCCCGCAGCGGGTCAGGCTCCTCCGGGGTCACGAAGTCTGCTCCTGGCGTCACCCGTAGTTGTGGGTGGGCGGCCACCCCGGTATCGATGACCGCGACCTTCACCCCAGCACCCGTGGCAAAAGAATGCAGCCGTGCCCGGTACTCCGAGTACTGCGCGGAAGGCTGTGGCCCTGCCGTGGCGAGCGTGGCCTTCGCGCAGGCGGTATCCGGTTCGCGGGCGACGGCTACGGGCGCACACAGAGCACTGGTACCCCAAGCCAGGAAAACACCAAGCGCAGCGCCGGCAGCGCCTATTCGGGTCAGGGTATTCATGATCCCAACCCCCGAATGAGCTCGAAGAGTCCTGCCACGTGCGCGGCCAGCGGAAGGCACGCGGCCAGGGCGAGAGCTTCGGCGCGCTCGAACCACACAATGGTGGTCGGCTCAATCTGCCGTAGCTTGCCTGCCCACACAGGCATGGACAGCATGGCCGCGATGACCAGACCCGCAACGATGCTGAGCACCCACGTTCCCGTCGTTGGGGCGGAAAGCAGCTGCCACTCGCGTAGAGGTACGGCCACCGCGGCACACGCAGCGGCAAGGCCATAGATTCCCAGCGCCCACGCGGCGACGGGCCGGGCGTGGCGTGCCGCATGCACGATGACACCGCCCGCGACACTCAGGCACAGGGCTTGGGAAACAATGACGGTTACGCTCTCGTGAGCGTTGAGCGCGACGAGGAGAAGGGAAGGAACGCCCGCCAGCGCGCAGCCCACTGCGATTCCCTCGTAGGCCTGCCCGGCGCGCCGGGCTTTGAGCGAGTTATCCGTAGGGTCCTCATCGGAGATGCTCAGGTCTTGTCCGGCGGTGGGAAGTTGTGGCACCCGGAGGCCAGCGAGCCGCGTGGTGAACAGGGGAGCGCCTGCGAGCAGGGCCACGGTGGCGGCAAGCAGCGGAGCGGGGCCAAGCAGGCCGATGAGCACGAGCAGGCACCACGTCGCGGCACTTGCCCGAGCACGTATTCCGCCGATGCGCACCAGATGGGAGAGCACCGCCACAGTCCCCACGGCCGCCGCCGCAGCCACGAGTGGCGCGGCCGGAATCGCGGTTCCGGATGGGCCAGCAAAGAAGCGCACCCCAGTGGCCAGCGCCCCCGCCAGCCCGGCAGCCACGTGGGAGGCCGCGAGCAGGGAGCCGCGCCGGGTCCACGCCGCGAGCACGAAGCCGATTATCGCAGCGGCGGTGCAGCCAACCGCGGGAGACAGCGCGGCGGCAAGCAACGCGCCGACGGCGATGAGCCCCGCCGCGCCCCAGAACCCGGCCAGGCCGGAAAACTGCGCTGCAGAGACGTCGGCAGCGAGCGCCTCCGCGGCATCGCGCACAATCGGCGCCGGCGATGGCTCATCGGGGCTGAGCACGAGGACGGAACCGTCTTCCACGCTGGTGCGGTCCAGTGGTGTGGTCATCGAAATGGTCTTGCCCGCCGCGGTGGTAGCGCGCCACAGGATGGGGGCCGGTGGGACGTCGACAAGCACGAGCAGTTCCCCCAGCACCTCCCCGAGGCTGGAAGAAAGCGGCAAGGATATGTCCGCCTCTTTGCGAGTATGACCTGCGTGGATACGGACGGTGACGTGGACAGAATGCGCGAGTGCGCGAGTCATGGAATGTACCTCCCCCGAGAAAAATTTCTGGGCAACCCCTTGCCCATTGCCTCACATTGTGGCTTACTGGTGGCACGCTGTCCACCGCTTCAGGAGGCGGTGGAGTACTTCGGGGGGAAGGACTTTGACATGCGCGTACCCACACGCGTCGTGGACACTGGGCAGCCGGCCTATCGGGAGCCGGCACCGCCGTTGCCGCAGGGCAGGATTAACGCCGAGGCCGTGCCGGAGGCGGCTCGCGCTCAACCCGTGCCACTGGTTCGCCTGCTCATGCCGCTGGTCATGATCGCGGCCATGCTGGGCATGGTGGCGCTCATGGTTCTCGGTGCGGGGGATGCCCGCCGGATGAGCCCGATGAGCCTCATGTTTCCGCTCATGATGCTGGCCAGTATGGCCATGATGTTTAACCCGCAGGGAGGCGGGCAGGATCCGGATGAGACCCGCCGGACCTACCTGCGCCACCTTAAGGCGCTGCGGGAGGAAGCGCTGGAGCGCGGGGCGGCGCAACGCGCGCATGAAGAACACCGCAACCCTGACCCTGAGCAGCTTGGTGCATTGATTCCGACAACGCGCCTGTGGGAACGGGACGCGGATGCCCCGGACGCCTTGGAGGTGCGGGTGGGGACGGGGCCGATGGCCCTGTGCACGCCCATTAACGTGCCGGATTCGGGCGCGGCGGAGGACCTCGATCCGGTGTGCGCGGTGAGCTTGCGCCAGACCGTGCGCGCGGTGGGAACGCTGGCGGACATGCCGGTGGTCATCCAACTGCAAGCCTTTCCCATCGTTGGCCTGGCCGGCGAGGATGCGGCCGGGGTTGCCCGCGCGCTGCTGCTACACCTGGCCGTGCTGCACGGTCCGGAAACCGTGGGCATTGAGTACCACGGTGAGGAGTGGGAGTGGCTGAAGTGGCTTCCGCACGCCAGGGATCCGGCCCAAGTCCAGTTCCGCATCCGCGTTGTTGAGGAGGACCAGGCAAGCGGTGTTGCCATGCCGCGCAGTGACGAGCTGGAGGATACCCCCACAACCACCATCGCCGTGGGCGTTACGCCTCATTCGCCGCTCGGGCGCCGCGCTGAGGAAGAAGGCATCTACCTGCGGGCGGAGGGCGCGCTCTCCGTGGTTACTGCCGCGGGGGAGGAGGAGCTGGGACGCTGTGCGCTTGTCGACGATTCCACGGCCCTCCTGCGCGCCCGTACGCTTGCGCCCTATCACCGCCCCTTTGGCAGTGATGCTGCGGCAGCGCCCCGGCACGGTCGCGATGCGGACCTGCCGACCTTGCTGGGCTATCGGGACGTGGATGCGCTTCAGGCCTCCGGCATGTGGCAGGGACGCAGCCCAGCTGAGCGGCTGCGCGTGCCCATCGGCGTGGACGAGTCCGGGCACGCGCTGATGCTTGATGTGAAGGAGTCCGCGCAGGGCGGGATGGGGCCGCATGGTTTGTGCATTGGTGCTACTGGCAGCGGAAAGTCGGAATTACTTCGAACGCTTGTCGTAGCGCTGGCCGCCACCCATAGCCCGGAGGAGCTCAACCTCGTGCTCGTTGATTTCAAGGGTGGCGCAACCTTCCTAGGGTGTGAGGAGCTGCCGCATACCTCCGCCGTGATTACCAACCTGGAGGAAGAATCGACCCTGGTGGAGCGCATGTATGATGCCATCTCCGGCGAGATGAACCGCCGCCAGGAGCTGCTGCGCAAGGCGGGCAATTTTGCGAACGTGGGCGAGTTCAATGCCTCGGCTGCTGCGGTGGCCGAGCACGGACCGCTGCCGGCGTTGGTCATCGTGGTGGATGAGTTCTCGGAGCTCTTAGGCCAGCACCCGGACTTCGCCGAGCTCTTCGTCGCGGTGGGAAGGCTTGGCCGCTCGCTCCATGTGCACCTGCTGCTGGCCTCCCAGCGCTTGGAGGAAGGGCGCTTGCGGGGATTGGATTCGCACCTGTCCTACCGCATCGGATTGAAGACCTTCTCCGCGGGGGAGTCCCGCCAAGTTCTCGGCGTGGTCGATGCCTATCATCTCCCCGCCCAGCCGGGAGCCGGCTACCTCAAGACGGATGCCGATGCCCCTACTCGCTTCCACGCCTCCTATGTGTCTGGCCCGGTCACGCGCCGGGTAGCGCCTGATGATTCTGAAATGAATGCGCGGCACGCCGCGCGCGTGGAGCTTTTCACAGGGCAGCGCGCGGTGGAAGAAGAACTCGGATTTGCAGAGCTCGTAGATTCCTCGAGCACGCTCCTGGACACCGTGGTGGCCGCCGCCCGGGATGAGGCTGCTCGGCGTGGCCAGTCGGCGCGAAGAATCTGGCTGCCTCCCCTGCCGCCCGTGGTGGAGCTGTCCAGCGTTGCTTCCTTGCGGGAAGATTCTCCCGGCGCGGGCGGAGAGTTGCGCGCCGAGGTGGGGCTTATTGACCGCCCCTACCACCAGCGCCAAGACCCGCTCACCGTGGACTTTAAGGCAGGAGGTGGGCACCTGGCGCTGTGCGGTGGACCGCAGTCGGGTAAGTCGATGGCGCTGCGCAGTATCGCCTCCGGTCTGGCGCTGCGGCATTCACCGGGACAGGTGCGTTTCTATGTCATTGACCTGGGCGGCGGGCAGCTGCGGGTGCTGGACCGGCTGCCCCACGTGGCCGGGGTGGCTGGCCGTGAGGAGCCGGAGAAAATCCGTCGCATCGTTGATGAAGTCGCCGGCCTCGTGCGCCGCCCGGAGCCCCGCCACACCTTCCTCATCGTGGACGGCTGGCACCACATCGGCACCTCCGGCGCGGATTTTGAGGACCTTGCTGAGCCGATCACCCAGCTGGTCGCCGACGGCGCCTCCGCCCGCGTCCACGTCGTGATCGCTGCAGCGCGGTGGACGAGCCTGCGGCCGTCTATTCGGGATCTCATCGCGGCCCGTATCGAGCTGCGGCTGGGTGAAGCAATGGACTCACTCATCGACCGCAAGGCGCAGCAGAAGCTCCCGGCAACGCCCGGACGGGGAATCACACTGGCAGGGGAGAACCTGCTGTTTGCCGCAACGTCCCCGCAAGACATCGCCCACATCTGCGGTGTGCATGCCGGTGCCGAACCGGTTCCACCGCTGAAGATGCTGCCCGCCCTTCTCACCGAGTTGCCCGAGCCAGATGACGGCTCGCCACTGGACGGGGTGGCCTGGGGAATCGGCGGGCCGGACCTCGAAGTCCTTAGTTGGGATCCAGTCACACAGCCGCACCTGGTGTGCATTGGTTCCCAAGGCTCCGGCAAATCGAACTTCCTCAGCGTAATCCTGGCCGGAATTAGCCACCTGGGCAGGGAAGCCGCCCGCCTCGTGGTCATCGATGAGCGCCGTGCACATTTGGGGACGTTGGATGAGGAAATGGTGGCGGCGTATGGGGCGTCGGCAAGCGCGGCCACCCAAGCCATCCTCGATACCGTGCGCACCTTGGAACAGCGCCTTCCCGGCCCCGAGGTCACCCCCGCCCAGCTTGCAGCGCGCAGCTGGTGGGAGGGGCCGGACATCTACCTGGTTATCGACGACCTCGACCTGGTCAGCGACATTGCCCTGGCGCCACTGCTCGAGCTCCTCCCGCATGCCCGCGATGTGGGGCTGCACCTGGTGCTCGCGCGCAAAGCCGGCGGCATCGGGCG
Source organism: Corynebacterium sp. HMSC078A10 (assembly GCF_001811565.1). Lineage (NCBI taxonomy): Bacteria > Bacillati > Actinomycetota > Actinomycetes > Mycobacteriales > Corynebacteriaceae > Corynebacterium > Corynebacterium sp. HMSC078A10. The sequence goes on from NZ_KV805205.1 coordinate 53,561, forward strand.
CGCGATGTTTGGGCAGTTCCTCTCTGCGGTGCGGGACCTGCAGCCGGCGCTGCTGCTTCTCGACGCCGACCGCGACGAAGGCGCCATCTTCGGCATCAAGCCAACAGCGCTGCCGCCAGGCCGCGGCCAATGGGTCCTGCGCGGCATATCTCAGGGCTTGGCGCAGGTGTATGTGCCGAGCGCCGATAGTTCACACAACCCACCACAGACCACAGGCAACAAAGGAGACAACCAATGACCGCGACGCACGCACTGCGAACACCGACAACCGCGCCAGAGACCACGCTGATCGTCACGGTGCTCGATGCCGCCACGATTTATGAAGGCCCGGAAACGATTTATCGCTATGACCTGCCCGGCACGGGAATCGCCGAGGGGTGGGCGCTGGAGGCCGTCCTTGACCAGGCAGAAAAAGTCTGTGGGGCGGAATGGCCGGACGTCACCGTTGAGGTGGTGGCGGATCCATCCGGAACGGATGTCAGTGTCGAAGCCGTGAGTATCCTGCGCCGGCAACTCGCTGGTGCCGGGGCGACGGTCCTAGAGCCAGAACCATCGCCGCCGCCGGCACCGGTTGCGGTCAGCGCATCACAGGCTGCTTCCCGCTCAGCGGTGGGGGAGCATCAGAACGAATATAACGGTGCGAAGGAGATAACTGCTGAGCGGCCTCGGGCAGCTCGCCGTTTGCGCTCCCATCGCGCAGCGCAATCCCGTTGGACGGCGCTGTTGGGAGGCGTCGATCCCTTCTACATCGCGATAGCGGTCATGGTAGTTGTCGTCGCCGGGGTGTCCTGGTGGGCGGTGGGGCGCAAGGATGCAGCAGTGGCGGCGTCGACTTCCGAACAGGTGGATGAGAATACGTCTGTGGCTGCCGGCGCGCCGGGTACGGCTGCAGCACCCGATGGGGATGAGCGCCCTGGGGGTGCCGCAGCGGAGGCGGAGTCCGGGGGATCCGGCAGCACGCAGCTGCGCCCTGGCCAGCAGGCCATCGAGGTGGAAGGGATGTCCCTGGTACTCCCGCAGGGATTCCGCACCAGCGTGGAGGACGGGCTTGTCACTGCGGCCGGCGAAGACCCCAATTTGCGCATCCTTTTGGCAGCTGATCCGCTCTTCAACGTTCCCGTCGACGTCCTCTTCGCCGAGATTAAAGGACAGATCGACTCCGATCCCGCCCTCCGTGATCCGGTCGAGGAATCTGGGCGGCTGACGTATACCGAGGACCCTGGAGACGGTTCGCAGGTGACGTGGATGATGTGGGAGGACAAGGGCCATCAGATGTCCGTGGGGTGCCACACCAAGTTTGAGCCCAACGTGGTGCAGAAAGCCGCCTGCCGGATGGCTGCGGAATCTCTGGTCAAAAAGGAGTAGGAGGGAGCACGCCGCGAAGCTAAAAGATTTTTGAACGCGGCGGGAACCGATGAGCCACTAGCTCAGTCCAATAAGGGTGAGAAGGACACAGGGTGCTTCTCGGGGGAAAGAAACACACACCAAGCCCTTGGAAAAGGGATATACCCCAGGTAGGGAACAAGACAGAAAGAGAAGAACATGACTCAAACGTTCCGCACAGAAGCCGACGTAATGGTGGCCACCGCCGGCCGCGTCGACTCCACCAATGACGAGGTACAGGGTGAGCTCACCCGTCTGCAGGGTGTTGTGGATTCCGTTCGCGGCAGCTGGGCAGGCCGCGCGCAGGTTTCCTTTGACAACCTGATGCAGCGCTACAACTCCTCCGCGCAGCAGCTGCGTGAAGCGCTAACCGCCATCAGCGAAAACATCAGGGATAATGCCCGCAACTTCGACACGGTTGAGGCGGATAACGCCCAGTCCTTCGAGAACGTCGGCGGCGCGGGACTGGCCTTGTAGCGCTAGCTGCGTTCACTGACTACAGCACACGTTGAATTACACACGAACACACAGAAGATAAGGAACACGCAATGTCTGGAATCAAGTATCAGTTCGGCGCCATCGCCGGCGCCGCAGCCGACATCAACTCCACCTCCGGTCGCATCAATGGACTCCTCGGTGACCTGAAGGCCACCCTGCAGCCGATGGTATCGACCTGGGAGGGAGATTCCGCTGCGGCATATAACGCGGCGCAAGCTAAGTGGGATAAGGCGGCCGCCGAGCTCAACACGGTGCTGGCGACCATCTCCACCACGGTCTCCCAGGGCAACGACAACATGAGTGACGTCAACCGTCGCGCTGCCGCAAGCTGGGGATAAACCGACCCGGCTGTGAGTCTTGAACTGGGTGGGTGAGCTTTTTCTTTAACACCATTCACCACCATGAGTGATGAGCGGTAGGTAGGAAGGCGCGGAGGCTAGGAAAGGAAGGCGCAGGGAATGGAAGGGCTGGACGCGCCGCCTTGACTCAGCTTCCACCGCCCGCCCAGTGAAGGCGCCGGTATCGCTTCTCATCAACGTTTCTGTCTCTACCCCACCCCGAATGAATTGAGGTGGAGGCGTTGGTGAGGGGCGATATCGGCGTTTTGGGTTTTCAAACTGCTGCGTACTAAAGTGAAACATCTATGTGTCCGCACCCCGTCGTTAGTGGGTGCGCGCGGGCTGCAGGTCTCCACCGGCCGCTGTATGTACCGCGTCAAGGCTTACATAGCGATGGCCGGCAGTTCCGAGACAGACTTTCAAGGAGTCATTTTGTCTACTTTCCACCCGAAGAGCGGTGACATCACCCGCAAGTGGTACGTCATCGACGCTACCGACGTGGTTCTGGGCAAGCTCGCTTCCACCGTGGCTGACATGCTGCGCGGCAAGCACAAGCCCCAGTACGCACCGAACGTTGATTGCGGCGACCACATCATCATCCTGAATGCGGACAAGATCCACATTTCTTCCAACAAGCGCGAGCGCGAGATGCGCTACCGCCACTCCGGTTACCCGGGCGGCCTGAAGTCCATGACCCTTGGTCAGTCCCTGGACGCTAACCCGGTCCGCGTTATCGAGGAAGCTGTGAAGGGCATGATGCCGCACAACAAGCTTTCCAACGCCTCCATCAAGAAGCTGCACGTTTTCGTGGGCGAGGAGCACCCGTACGCCGGCCAGAAGCCGGAAACCTTTGAGTTTAAGCAGGTGGCACAGTAATGACCGAGCAGAACATCGACAACAATGTAGCCGACGCTGCCGACATCGCTGCAGCAACCGCCGCTACCGAGGAGTTCACCAACACCATCGGTGATTCCCTGGCAACCGATACCGAGGCTGAGGTTGAGACCGCTGCCCCGGCTATCCACGAGGGCCCGATCCAGACCGTTGGTCGCCGTAAGCGCGCCATCGCTCGTGTTCGCCTCGTTGCTGGTTCCGGAAACATCTCCGTCAACGGCCGTGCCTTCGACGAGTACTTCCCGAACAAGCTGCACCAGCAGGACATCCTGCAGCCGCTGACCATCCTTGAGCGCGATGGCCAGTTTGATATTAAGGTCACCGTCAACGGTGGTGGCCCGACCGGCCAGGCCGGCGCTCTGCGTCTGGCTATCGCCCGCGCACTGAACGTCTACAACCCGGCTGACCGCCCGGCCCTCAAGAAGGCCGGCCTGCTCACCCGTGACGCTCGTGCCGTGGAGCGCAAGAAGGCTGGTCTGCACAAGGCACGTCGTGCCCCGCAGTACTCCAAGCGTTAATCTTCGCGCACTGCATTTTTCGAAAGCCGCTGCTTCCCTTGTATGGAGGCGGCGGCTTTCGCTATGTGTAGGGCCTGCACAACGTGAAGCCGCGAGTCATAGACAGACATCGTTGGTGGCCCGATCTGCGGAAGCTATGGGGTAGCAGGCATAATGAACAACTATGACTCGACTTTTTGGAACCGATGGAGTTCGCGGCCTAGCGAACAAGAAGCTCACTCCGATCCTGGCCTTGCGCTTGGGACAGGCGGCGGCGGAGGTATTGACCTCGGACCGTGAGTCCTATGAGCGTCGACCGCTCGCGATTATCGGGCGCGATCCGCGCGTGTCGGGTGAGATGCTGGATGCGGCGATCGCATCGGGCTTAGCATCGCGTGGCGTCGACGTCGTACGCGTCGGCGTGCTGCCTACCCCGGCTATCGCGTTCCTCACCGATGACTTTGGGGCAGATCTCGGCGTGATGATCTCCGCCTCCCATAACCCGATGCCGGACAATGGCATCAAGTTCTTCTCCGCGGGCGGTAAGAAGCTGCCTGATGAGGTGGAGGATCGCATCCAGGCTGCCATGGGAAGCCTCACCGAAGACGGACCTACTGCGACCAAGATTGGTCGCATCATTTCGGAGGCCCCCGATGGCCGCGAGCGCTACCTCAAGCACTTGGCCGAGGTCGTGACCACGGATCTGAGCGGCATCAAGGTTGTCGTCGATACCGCTAATGGTGCTGCCTCCAAGGTGGCACCGCAGGCCTACGAGGCTGCGGGTGCTGAGGTCATTGCCATTCACAACAAGCCCAATGCTTTCAACATCAACGAGGACTGCGGTTCGACGCATATTGAGAAGACCCAGGAGGCCGTCGTCGAGCACGGCGCCGATCTGGGCTTGGCTCACGACGGCGACGCTGACCGCTGTTTGGCCGTGGATGCCGAGGGCAATGTTGTTGACGGCGACCAGATCATGGCGATCCTCGCCGTGGGCATGAAGGAAGACAACGATCTCCGCTTCAACACCTTGGTGGCTACCGTCATGTCGAACCTGGGCCTGAAGCTGGCGATGCAGGAGCAGGGCATCGAGGTCAAGGAAACCGCCGTGGGTGACCGCTACGTGCTGGAGGAGCTCAACCGCGGCGATTACTCCCTGGGCGGCGAGCAGTCCGGCCACGTGGTGTTGCCGGATGACTGCACCACTGGTGATGGCACGCTGACTGGCCTGTCCATCATGGCGCGCATGGCGAAGTCCGGGAAGTCCATCAAGGAGCTGGCTTCCGTGATGACGGTATTGCCGCAGGTGCTTATTAACGTTCCGGTGTCCGATAAAGCCGTCATTCTTAAGGCTCCTGAGGTCAAGGAAGCTATCGCTGCCGCCGAGTCGGAGCTTGGAAACACAGGCCGCGTTCTGTTACGTCCGTCCGGCACAGAGGAGCTCTTCCGCGTCATGGTGGAGGCTGCTGAAGAGGAGCAGGCGCGCAAGGTGGCGGGCAAGCTCGCTGCGGTTGTTGCTGCAGTCTAGTTCTACGCACCCACGCTAAACCCCGGGCCATGTGGCCTGGGGTTTCGTGTTTTGTGGGTGATGGGGAACCGGAGGGGAGGTTTCTCAGTCCAATAAGGGCAGGAATCACTGTTTGTTGTGGACGAGAAGGAGGGCGCTCATGCCCGACGTATTTTTTGATGAGGACGAAGCCACGCGGCTTCTCGACGCCGTCGTGGACCAAACCCGCGCCCAAAGTGACGCGCATCGTGGGGACAGACCGAACTTTCCCGCGTCATCCGCGGGCCGGGACTTCGGCGGGCATGGGGCGCAGATTCAGGCGTTGCTGAGCCAGCTGCATGAGCGCGGAGCGTGGCGGTTGGACAACATATCGGCCACAGCGGATGCTGCACGCGCACAGCTGCGTGCTTTCGGGGAGATCGACCGTGGCCTTTCTGGCCAGCTTGGTGAGCAGGAAGCGGGGATGAACTGATGTCCACGATGGTCAAGTCGCTTTTGGGTGATTATTCACAGGCGGTGTCCCAGTTCCAGGCCGCTAGCTTAGGCGGCTACTCCGGACCCAGCACACCTATTGGTTTGTTGGGAGACATGGTGGGTTCGGTCGATGGGATAAAACCGGATGACCTGGTGAGCAGTACCGCATCGGCGATGGGTGCTCGGCGGCCGCGGCGCGGCGGCAATGGTTTGCGAGATTTCCTTTTAGGAACGGTCCTATCGCTGGCCGGGGGAGCGCTCATGGATCACCTTCGCGGCGTGCAGGATGACTTTGAGAAGGAAAGGGAGGAAGCCGATGACCTGGTGGAATCCGCGCAGCAGTGCTCCGAGGCCATCGAGGATGTGGTCGATGTTTCCGATTCTGCAGTGGCAGAGCTCATCTCCGCTGTCATTCCTCTGCTTAATATCCTGACGATGCTATTGCAGCGGCACCCTTTGGGAAAGGCCATCGTCCCAATGATTTCGAGCATTGGTGGAGACCTTATCGATCAGACGAATGACACTATTACGCAGACCTGCCGGGACCGCGATACTGCCATCGAGAATTGCTATGGCGAGTTTGAGAGGCGCTGTTCTGAGGTGTGTGAGCGCGAGCTTCCGGAGACCCCGCCGGAACCCGAATGTGGTTGCGAGGACAAACCGAAGCAGTGCCCACAACCTGAGCCTGAGCCTTGTGAGTCGACGAAGCCAGCCCAGTCTACTGAACCTGTTGCGCCAGCGCAGCCTTCTCCCGCACCGGCTCCTTCCACACCTGCCCCGCCGCAGCAACCGGTTGAGCAGGGGGTTGAAAAACCGGTAGTGCCACCGGAGGAGCCGGCGCCAACTCGTCCCGCTGCGGCGCAGGAAAAAGAGTGCCCACCGGATGAAGAGAAGCCACAGCCGGCGAAACCGAGCCAGCCTCCAAGCACACCAATTGAAACCGTAGAGCAGCCCAAGCCGGAATCCACTGCGCCAGAAGTGCAGCACGAACCGTGCGGCTGCCATGCGGAGAAAGAAGCGCAGTCCTGCAGTTGCAGTGAGCAGCAACGTGAAATAGAAACAACGAAGCCAGCTGATGCAGGGGTGGAGAGTCTCACCGAACCCGTTCAACAGGAGGTGATTGACTGCCCGGAGGATATGGAGCCGGTGGCTGAGGAGAAGGAGTGCCCTGAGGAACCAGTAGAAGGTGAAGACTGTGAGGCGCCAGAGCAGCCACCAGTTGCGGAGCCGGGTGAGTGCAAGCCTGAAGAATCCTGCTGCGGAAGCTTGGGAATCCTCGGCGTAGGGGTTGCCATCCTGGGGCTGGGCCTCTTGGCCGAGGCGGCTGTGGACTTCATCGAAAACCTGCCGGAGCCAGAACCTGTACCGGAGGCGGTGCCTGAGCCAGAGCCCGAACCCCAGCCAGAACCAGAGCCCTGTCCGCCGCCTGCGCCGGAACCTGCTCCTGACAATGGTGTTACGCCGCCACCGCCGGAGCTGAACAACGTCCCGGAGCCAGAAGCACCGCCGGAGAAGCTCGCACACATGCAAGCAGCGGAAGCACCGGTGCCAGCACCGGATCCTGCGCCAGCACCCGCATCCGAGCCAGCGCCAGGGCCCGCTCCCGCAACTGAGGCCGCACCAGACATAGCGCCGCAAGAAAGCTCAGAGACATCGTCTGTACACGCACGAAAGGCAGGGCAGTGGTAATGCCGCACAATGATTTTGATGAGTTCGCGCGCGGATTCCGCGAGCGCACAGCAGCACGGCTACTGGAGTTTGAGAAAGCCATGGCTAAGGCACAGGATGAGCTGGAAAGATCTGCGCAGCGCGCGGCCCAAACCCAAGTGCACCCGGACCCACAGAGGCGAAGCCCAGCCGCCAGGGGTGTAGGGCACGGCCAAAGCCAGGGGCAGGGGCGGGGCCGCCCGCGCGGTCAAGTGCAATCGGTGCTCAGGCGCGGGTGACACGGAAACCGGGAAACTCCTCTGTGCGCCAGCAGCCCCAGGTGCTACCGTGGCGTGAGTAATCGCTGTACGTATCAACCAGGGTTTGGAGGAAGACCGCATGACAGTTCCTTGGCTTTATGACGTCTTGTGGGGCGTTCTTCCCATGCTGTACCTCTTGGTGGCTTTTGTTGTGCTTGGCATTGAGATTAAATACGACAGAGAAATGGCCCACATAAAACTGTGGACAGCCGCTCAGTTGCTTCTGCCGGGCATTGCACTTATCGCTTGGCTTTTCATTGAGGTTCCTCGGTTAAAACGACTAAAGCAGGACGAATAAACGATCGTCCTGCTTTAGTCGGAGCACATGTGCGCCTTGCGGTGCTAGCTCGTCGAAACCACTCCTGTCGTGCTAGAAACCAGCGCGCTTGGTGAGGTCTTCGCCGACGAAGCTCTCGACGCCCTTGGCGGAGGCGTCGGCAGCCGCAAAGTCGTCGTACTTGGATTCGCCAGCGAGGGTGGACAGGAAGAAGCCAGTGACAAGGCCGCGGGCAGTTTCGACTGCGGAACCTTGGAAGAAGCCGGAGCCAAGCGCCAACTTGAAGAGCTTGTCCTCGCTGAAGCCGGACTGCGTGCCCTTAGCAATTTCGCGGTAAGCCACCGGACCGCCCCAGGCGTTGGCCAGCTTCGCGGGGTTTCCCGCGCGGAAGATATCATCTTGGCCCGCGCCAATAACGAGGCCGCGTGCCTTCACGGTGTGTGCGGCCTGAACTGCGGACGGGGAAGTATCGGCAGGGTAGAGGGCCGCGACGGCGCGGACCTTCGGGTTATCCACGGCAGCCAGGGTGGCCACGCCACCGCCCATACCGTGGCCAAAGACACCCAGCTTGGAAGCGGAGACCGAAATCTTGCCGGCGCCCAGCCTAACGCCGGCGGCAATCTGCAGGGCCGATTCGAGGTCGGCAGCCAAGTCGCGGTGTTTGGCAAAGACGCCCGTCTCCGTATCCGGAGCAACCACTACGATGCCCCAGCTGGCCAAGTGGCGCAGGGTGGCGTGGTAGTCCTTGATGCTCTTCGTCCAGTCGTGGGCAAACGCCACGGCGGGCAGGCCCTTGCCCTCAACCGGGGTGTACACCTTGCCCTCAAGCCCTGCATAAGACAGGTCTCCGACGAGGACGCGGTGCGGGCCGCGCTTAGACAACGTACCGAGATGCTTCTTCAAATTCGCAGACACGCTTTACAGAATAGAGGAAAGAATAAGCAAAGCGGTGAACAGTGCGGGAGATTAAGTAGGATCCTTGCGATTCGGCATGTTAAATCATGCTGTAAAATTTCGACCTATGTGTGGAATCGTTGGATACATTGGCCATAACACCGATGGCCGTGAGTACTTTGCCCTAGACGTTGTGCTGGAGGGCCTGCGTCGACTGGAGTATCGCGGCTATGACTCAGCAGGCGTCGCAATGTACGCCGATGGCAAGATCGGCTGGCGCAAGAAGGCCGGAAAGGTCGCCGCGCTGGAAGCCGAAATCGCCGCGCGTCCGCTTCAGGATTCCGTCCTGGGCATCGGGCACACCCGCTGGGCCACTCACGGGGGCCCGACCGATCTGAACGCCCACCCGCACGTGGTGGATGGCGGCAAGCTCGCCGTCGTTCACAACGGCATCATCGAGAACTTCGCCGAGCTCAAGACCGAGCTGGAGGCCAAGGGCCACAACTTCGTTTCCGAGACCGACACCGAAGTCGCCGCCACCCTCCTGGCGGATGTGTTCCACAACGAGGCCGGCGGTGACCTCACCAAGGCCATGCAGCTGACCGGCAAGCGCCTGGAAGGCGCGTTTACCCTCTTGGCTATCCACGCCGAGCAGGCAGACCGCATCGTGGCCGCGCGCCGCGATTCGCCGCTAGTTATCGGCCTGGGTGACGGGGAGAACTTCCTGGGTTCGGACGTCTCCGGCTTCATCGACTACACCAAGTCCGCCGTGGAGATGGACAACGATCAGGTCGTCACCATCACCGCGGATGATGTCGAGATCACCGACTATGAGGGCAACCCCGCCCAGGGCAAGCCCTTCGAGATCAAGTGGGATGCCGCCGCGGCCGAAAAGGGCGGCTTCAACTCCTTCATGGAGAAGGAAATCCACGACCAGCCGGCAGCCGTGCGCGATACGCTGCTGGGCCGCCTCGATGAGACCGGCAACCTGGTCCTCGATGAGATTCGCATCGAGGAGTCGGTGCTCAAGTCCATCGACAAGATCATCGTCATCGCCTGCGGCACCGCCGCCTACGCAGGACACGTCGCGCGCTACGCCATCGAGCACTGGTGCCGCATCCCGTGCGAGGTGGAACTGGCCCACGAGTTCCGCTACCGCGATCCGATCGTCAACGAAAAGACCTTGGTTGTGGCCCTGTCCCAGTCGGGCGAGACCATGGATACCCTCATGGCCGTGCGCCACGCCCGCCAGCAGGGCGCCAAGGTGATTGCCATCTGCAACACCCAGGGTTCCTCCATCCCGCGCGAGTCCGACGCCGCCTTGTACACCCACGCCGGCCCGGAGATCGCCGTGGCTTCCACCAAGGCCTTCCTGGCGCAGATCACCGCGACCTACCTGCTGGGCCTCTACCTGGCTCGCCTGCGCGGCAACATGTTCTCCGATGAGGTCAACTCCGTCCTCGAGGATCTGCGTGATATGCCGGATAAGGTTCAGGCAATCATCGACAACGAGCAGCAGGTCTACGACCTGTCCAACGCCATGGAGAACGCCAAGTCGGTGCTCTTCCTAGGCCGCCACGTCGGCTTCCCCGTCGCGCTGGAGGGCGCGCTCAAGCTCAAGGAGATCGCCTACCTGCACGCTGAGGGCTTCGCCGCCGGCGAGCTCAAGCACGGCCCCATCGCGCTCATCGAAGAGGGCCAGCCGGTCTTCGTCATCGTGCCTTCCCCGCGCGGCCGGGATTCCCTGCATTCCAAGGTCGTCTCCAATATCCAGGAGATCCGCGCCCGTGGTGCCATCACTATCGTCATCGCGGAAGAGGGCGACGAGGCCGTCGAGGCCTACGCCAACCACATCATCCGCATCCCGCAGGCGCCGACGCTCATGCAGCCTCTGCTGGCTACCGTCCCGCTGCAGATTTTCGCCTGCGGTGTGGCAACTGCCAAGGGCTACGACGTGGACCAGCCGCGCAACCTGGCGAAGTCGGTGACCGTCGAATAGCGCCGCACCCTTAAGTGGCACAATGGTGGGCATGTTGAAAACCACCGTTGACCTCAACGCTATTGCCCACAATGTCGCTCGCGTGAAGGAGGCGGTGGCCCCGGCCCGCCTCATGTGCGTGGTCAAGGCGGATGCCTATGGCCACGGCATCGAGCGTTGCGCCCCGGTCATGGCGAAGGCAGGGGCGGACGCTTTCGGGGTGGCCACGCTGGCCGAGGCCGTGGCGCTGCGGAAGGTCATTGACACCCTTCCCATCGCTGCCTGGCTGTGGGAGCCGACGGAGGACCTCGCCCCGGCCCTTGCCGCTGGTATCCAGATCGGCATTCCCTCTTTGGCGCACGCGCAGGCGCTCATCGCCGCCACTGATGCGCCCACCGAAGTCTTCGTGATGGTGGAGACGGGGATGCACCGCTCGGGCGTCGACAAGCACGCGTGGGAGGAGACCTTCCGCCTGCTTGCCGACACCCCCCACATCACCGTCCTCGGCCTCATGTCCCACTTTGCTTGTGCGGACGAGCCGGAGCACCCGCACAATGATCATCAGGAAACGGAGTTCCGCCAGGCCCTAGAGCTTGCCCGTGAGGTCGGGCTTGAGTGCCCGCTGAACCATCTGGCCAACTCGCCCGCGGCCTTGACCCGCCCTTCGGCGCGCTTCGAGCAGGTGCGCGTCGGGCTGGTCCTGTATGGACTCGAACCGGTGGCCGGGCGCGACCATGGGCTGAAGCCTGCCATGACCTGGGAAGCGTCCGTCGTTGCGGTGAAGCCGATTTCGGCGGGGGAGTCCACCTGCTACGGCTTGACCTGGACCGCGGATAGCGACCGTCAACTCGCCACCGTCAGCGTGGGCTATGCCGATGGGCTGCCGCGGGCCTTTCAAGGGGCGCTGCAGGTAGGCATCGGCGGCGAGCTCTACCCGCAGGTGGGCAGGGTCTGTATGGACCAGATTGTCGTCGACCTTGGGGCTAATCCCCACGGTGTGCGCGCCGGGGAGACAGCCGTTATCTTTGGCCGTGGCGGCATGAGCGCTACCGAGCTGGCCGAGGCAGCCGGGACCATCAACTACGAAGTACTGTGCCGCCCCACTGGGCGCACCCAGCGCACATACCGCGAAGGAGCTAGCGATGCGCAGTGATTTTCCACACGAAGGACACCGCGAGGCGGCCACTCCGGAGGATGCTCAGGCCTTCGGCGAGGAGCTGGGCGCGGCTTTAGAGGCCGGGGACCTGGTTATTCTTGATGGTCCCCTGGGCGCCGGGAAAACCACCTTCACGCAGGGTATTGCCCGCGGAATGCAGGCGAAGGGGCGGGTGACCTCGCCGACCTTCGTCATTGCGCGCGAGCACCCCTCGCGCGTGGGCGGGCCGACGTTGGTGCACGTGGATGCCTACCGCCTCTTGGATCATTCAGAGGATCCGTTGGGGGAGCTGGACAGTCTAGACTTAGACACCGAAATAGAGGACGCCGTCGTCGTCGCCGAATGGGGCGGGGGCTTCATGGAGCGGCTATCTGACTCGTACCTCGCCGTTACAATCAACCGCGATTCGGACGATGACGTCCGCGTATTCACATGGAAATGGGTGAATTAACGTGCTGGCTTTCCTTGCTGAACAGCCCCTGCTCACGCTTTTTCTCATCATGGCGGTGGGATTAGCCGTCGGCAAGATCAATGTCTTCGGCATCTCGCTCGGCGCCGCCGCTGCGATGTTCGTGGCCTTAGGCTTGTCCGCGGCCAACCCGGACATCGTGGTCCCGGCGTTCGTGTATCAATTTGGTTTGGCCATCTTCGTGTATGTCATCGGCCTGAACTTCGGCCGTAGCTTCTTCCAGGATTTCCGCCGGCGTGGATGGAAGATGTCCATGGTGGTCATCGTCTTCTTCTTCGTGTTGGCGGGGCTGACCACCCTGGCGATGCGCATGTTTGATCTCGACCCGGCGATCAGCGTGGGCACGCTGGCGGGGTCGGTGAGCTCGACGCCTGGTATGGCCGCGGTCGTCGAAGCCTTGGGCGGCGATAGCACCCCGGTGGTGGGCTATTCCCTGGCCTACCCGGGCTGCATCATCGGAACCATTCTGGTTGCCGCGATTGGCGCCAAGGTGCTGCGCGTGAACCACATTGAGGACGCGCGCGCCGAGGGCATGATCGCAGAACCGCTCGAGTGGCGGGCAGTGCGCCTGACCCGTGACTTCGACGCCACGGTGGGGGACCTCCAAGAGGTGACCGGTGAGCGCGTCATCGCCACCCGCCATGTGAACAACCCGCACGAGCACGACCTGGCCTACCCGGAGCTCCCGCTGCGTGCCGGCATGGAATTCCTGCTCAACGGCACAGCGCCCGCGTTGGATAGCGCGATTTCCCAGTTGGGTGAGGAGATCCACATCAACCTTCATGAGGAGGATGGTCTGGTCTACCGGCGCCTGACCGTGTCCAGCCCACGTGTTGCGGGCTATCAGCTCAAGGACTTGGACACTGTGAAGGAAGGCTTCCTCATCGCGCGCGTGCGCCGCGGCGACTCCGACGTCGTGCCGAACGAGGAAACCGTCCTGCACTACTCGGACCGCGTGCGCGTCATCACCGCGCCGGGCAGGCTTGACGACGTCCGCCGTTTCCTCGGCGACTCCGAAGCCAAGCTCGGCAATGTCGATTTGTTGCCCTTTGCCCTAGGCCTCTTCATCGGTCTGCTCTTCGGCGCTATTCCGATCCCGCTTCCGGGCGGCACTACGTTGTCCTTCGGCTTTGGTGGCGGACCCATCGTCGTCGGCCTCATCCTGGGCGCGCTGGGCCGCTCGGGCCCGATTAACTGGCAGCTTCCTTTCCACGCCAAGCAGACGATTTCCACGCTGGGGTTGACTTTGTTCTTGGCGGGCGTGGGTACGTCGGCAGGCGGCCAGTTCCGCGATGCCTTGTCGGATCCGACCTCCCTGAAGTACATGGGCGTGGGCATTGTGCTGACGCTGGTTTCTGCCATCGGCATCGTTGCGGTGTCCATGCTGGCGCTGCGCCTCAAGTTTGATGAGTCGATGGGCATCGCCGCCGGCATGACCACGAACCCGGCGATCATGGCCTACCTCAACCCGCAAACCGGTACTCAGCTGGCAGAGCGCGGCTATGCCACCGTGTACCCCACGGCGATGATCGGAAAGATTCTCATGTGCCAGGTCTTGGCCTTGATTATTGTTTGATGGTTGTCGCGTAGGATATCCCCGTACTGTTTATTCCCGCTACCCCCGCGTGAGGAGCTAAAACACCTTTATGAACAAGCTTGGTCAATTCATCACCACTGTCGTTATCGGCGGCTTCGCCGTATTCCTTGCCGCCCTCATCGTGCTGCCGATGGTCCGGCCAGCGCAGGCGGAGACGAAGGAGCCGTCGACAGTCGCCCAGTCCCTGAGCGCGTACCCGAAGAACCTGGACTTCGCCATGTTTATCCCGCAGGATGTGTACGGCCAGGCGTGGGGTGCGGTCGCCGCCGTCTGCCCGGGTGCCACCGAGGAGCAGCTCAAGAAGGGCGGCGTGGAGACGAAGAACCTGAGCATTGACTTCGCCGACGGGGCCGTGCCTGATGACGTGAACTACATCCTGCTGGCTTCGCAGACCGGTGAATTCAAGGCGGAGAAGCTCCCGCGCGCACAGGTGGACCTGTGTGATGGTCTGCTGCAGCAGCTGAAGTCGCCGGAAGCAGCCAAGCAGGACATCCCGCCGCTGCTGCCGTTCCAGCAGGGCCAGCCGCTGCAGTTTATTCGCGATACCCAGGATTACGTGGAGCAGATGGGTAAGAACAACCCCGACTACGTCGACACCGACTGGCACCTCGCAGGCTAATGAAGGTTCTTGCACTCGATACCGCCACCACGGACCTGGTGACGGGCATCGTTGATACCGACACCGGGGAGAGTATCGACCGCGTCATTAGCGGCACGCGCGCTCACAACGAGCAGCTCATCCCCGCTATCGAGGAGCTGCTTGCCGACGCCTCCCTGACCTACTCCGACCTCTCCGCCATCGTCGTCGGCACGGGGCCCGGACCGTTTACCGGCCTGCGCGTGGGCATGGCTACCGCTTCCGCTCTGGGGGTGGCTCTTCACCTGCCGGTGCATGGCGTGTGCACATTGGATGCCATCGCGCACGGGCGCGCGGGGGAGTGGCTGGTGGCCATCGATGCCCGCCGCAAAGAGGTCTACTGGGCCACCTACGCCGACGGTAAGCGTCTCAGCGGCCCGAACGTGTCGAAGCCGGAGGCCCTGGAACTGGGCGCCGCTGGGGTGTCGGGCGCGGATACCACGCGCCTGGTGTTCCCCGAGTCTATTGCCCCGCGCCTTCCGGAAGGTATCGCCGGCCTTCCCCGCGAGTGGGCTACCCCGCGCGCGGCGGGACTGGTTGCGTGCGCTGATCTTTCTGCCGAGCCCGCGCCGCTCGTCCCGCTGTACCTGCGCCGTCCCGATGCCGTGGAGCCGAAGGCGAAGCCGCGCTCGGCCGCCTTGGTCGGCGGCATCGGGGAAACACCGGCATCATGAGGCTGCGTCCACTCGTGCTTGAGGACGCACCCCGCTGCGCCGAACTAGAAAAAGTACTCTTCCCCGGTGAAACTCCCTGGCCGGCGCGTGCCTTCGAGCAGGAAATCGCGGCGGGGCACACCACCTACTGGGCGGTTGACGCAGGCGTCAACCGCGATGACCACAACGACGACCGCGGCGAAGCTCTCGGCTACGCCGGCGTGGGGCGGATGGGGCCCGCGGCCTGGCCGGAATACGAAATCCGCACCATCGGCGTCGACCCCGCGGCCCAACGGCGCGGTATCGCGCGGCTGATGATGGACGCCATCGTCGAGCTTGCAGATTCCCACGATGCACCCATCTTCCTTGAGGTTCGCGTGGGCAACGATCCGGCCATTCGCCTCTATGAGGCTTATGATTTTGTCATCAACGGCCTGCGCCGCAACTACTACCAGCCCTCCGGCGCGGACGCCCACACCATGTACCGACCACGAAAGAGTGAGAGATGTTAATCCTCGGCATCGAGTCCTCCTGCGACGAAACCGGCGTGGGAATCATCGAGCTGTCTGACAACGGCCACATGGAGATCCGCGCCGACGTCGTCGCCTCCTCCATGGAGCAGCACGCGCGCTTCGGCGGCGTGGTGCCGGAGATTGCCTCCCGCGCCCACCTTGAAGCGATGCCGCAGGTGATGAAGGCGGCGCTGGAGGAGGCGGGCGTCGAGAAGCCAGATGCAGTGGCCGCCACCGTGGGGCCGGGACTGGCCGGCGCGCTCCTCGTCGGGGCGTCGGCAGCCAAGGCCTTCGCCTCCGCGTGGGGCGTGCCCTTCTACGGCGTCAACCACCTCGGCGGGCACGTCGCGGTGGCCAACCTGGAGGGCGAGGAGCTTCCGCACTCGGTAGCGCTGCTCGTCTCCGGTGGCCACACCCAGCTGCTCGAGGTCGAAGCCGTGGGCAAGCCCATGAAGGAACTGGGCACCACGCTTGACGACGCCGCCGGCGAAGCCTACGACAAAGTCTCCCGCCTGTTGGGTTTGGGGTATCCGGGAGGGCCGGTCATCGATAAGCTGGCCGCCCAAGGCGAGCCCACCATCGATTTGCCGCGTGGTTTGTCCAAGGCCGAGGACCTGCGCGGGCCCAACCGCCACAACTTCTCCTTCTCGGGGCTCAAAACGGCAGTAGCCCGCCACGTGGAAAAGGCCGAGCGCGAGGGCACCACGGTCCAGGTTGAGGATCTCTGCGCCTCCTTCCAAGAGGCGGTGGCGGATGTGCTGACCGCCAAGGCCGTGCGCGCCTGCCAGGACACTGGCGCCAAGGTGCTGCTGCTCGGCGGCGGCGTGGCTGCGAATTCGCGGCTGCGCGCCTTGGCGGCGAAGCGCTGCGAATCCGCGGGAATCGAGCTGCGTGTGCCGCGCTTCAAGCTGTGCACCGACAACGGCGTGATGATCGCGGCGGTGGCCGCCCAGCTCATTCACGAAGGCGCAGAACCCTCCGGCCTGGCATGCGGGACCGATACGCAGCTTGAGGTGGAAGTGCCGCTCGTGGCCGCCGCGCGCTAGCGGATGCGCAACCCCCAGGGTGCCGGTAGTGTGATGACCGATAATCGTCCGGCTCACACACAAGGAGCTCACACCGTTATGACCACTGGATTCCTCGTTAACCCTGATCTGTCCCGCCGCATCATCGAGTTTGAGCTCGAACAGGCAAATCAATTCCTCGGTGGTACCACCGAGGATCGCGTTTCCGTGGCCTTCCAGGATGATGGCCAGACCTACGCGGCGTTGTTTAACCCGAACGCGAAGGCTGACGACGCCGACCCGAACCCGGTGGCCTCCTTGGCCCGCAACGCTGCGGCTACCGGCAACTCCGCTTTCCTGCAGGACCCAATCCGCTCAATCTGCGGCCCAGTCATCTTTGTTGCGGCCGACGGTGACGACAAGAACATCGACGAGGTCGTCGAGGCCGTGGAGCACGGCATCCGCGCGGTGAAGAACTACCGCGAGGACAACCCGGAGGAGTACCAGCTGTGGCGCGCGGCTGTGCTGAACTCCCACCGACAGGTCTAATTCCAGCCCTTGTTTGTAGGGCCTCAGCGCTTTTCTAGCGCTCGGTGTGGCGCAGCCATGCCAATACGGCCTTCACCCGCCGGTTGGAGTCCTCGGGTCGAAACCCGAGCTTTATAAATACATTGGAGACATGCTTGCTTACTGCTCCGGAGGTAAGGACGAGCGTGTCTTCAATGTCTTTATTGCTCAATCCTTGGGCCATAAGCCCCAGTACCTCCCGCTCGCGAGCGGTGAGCCGGGCTAGACCAGTGTGCCTTGCAGAAAGCAGCGCCGTGACCACCTCTGGGTCCACCACGGTGCCGCCGCGGGCGACATCGTCAAGCGTGCGCACGAATTCTTCAACATCAGAAACGCGCTCCTTGAGTAGGTACCCGAATCCGCCGTGCTCCAGGAGGCGGTCGAGATAGCTTGCCGCTACGTATTGGCTCAGCACCACCACGGGTTGGGTGGGGTCGGCTGCCCGCAGATCGTGCACGGCTTGAAGCCCGTCATCGGTCATCGTGGGCGGCATGCGCACATCGCTGATAATGAGGTCGAAGTCTTCCTGCACTGCGATGGCGCGCAGTGCTTCGGCATCTGTGACCGCCGTGACGCTATGACCGAGAGCACCGAGTAGTTGCTCCAGACCCGCGCGCAGGAGCGCGGAATCTTCTGCGAGTAGTAACTTCATTCCGCCTCCTTCAGCGGTAGTTTGACCAGCAGCTGGCCGCCGCCTTTACCCGTAGCTTTGGTGCTATCAGCACCAAAGGTTACTGTGCCGCCGAGTGCAGCAGCACGCTCACGCAGCCCGGCGAGGCCCGTGCCCGAACCCACAGCTGCACTCTCACCGTCCGGCTCTTTGGCCGTGGGGCCCATGCCATTATCTACGATTTCTAGGCGCAGCATATCCCTAAAAGCGACCGTTACCACGGCTTCGGTGGCTGCGCCGTGTTTAGAGGCGTTTGTGAGCGCCTCGGCGACTGCATGATAGGCCAGCAGTGCTGTGGTCTCGTCTATCGAGCTCTCAGCGCCCTCTACGCGAAGTGTGGTCTCAAGCCCGGAATGGGCGAGTAACTCGTCGAGGGCGGGGATAAGCCCGTCGTCGAAAAGCACCTGCGGCGCAATGCCACGCACTGTCGCCCGCAATGAAGCCAGAGCCAAAGAGGCATTATGTTCTGCGTCAGTCAAGGCCTGCTGTGCCTGGGGCGGGGCTTGTAGTTTTGCCGCGGCCAAGTTGAGCTTGAGCGCAGTGAGGTACTGCTGCGGGCCATCGTGCAGTTCGCGTTCGATGCGGCGGCGCTCGCCGGAGAAGGCATCGATAAGCGTGGCACGCGAGGCCGCCATTTCCTCGGCCGAAGGACTCAATGCCAGTCGGGTCAGCGAGACCGACGCTGAGACCAAGAGGCGGTTGAGACCTACCAGTAACAACACAAGCAACAGAGCAGCCAGCCAGCAGGTTAAGAAAATAAGCGGTCGGTTGGAGGTGGACCACTCGCCAACGGAGAACTCGGCCTTAGGTACGAATGGCGCTATCGCTAGCACACCCGCTGTGAAACCCAGGGCCGTCCACGCGGTAAAGCATGCAGTCGAAATCAATAACTGCAACACGAGGTGATAGAACTGCTGCCAATCAAACCATCGATCTGCGCGCCGGGGTGGAATTTCCACGCCCATCCACTGCGCGCCCAACCGGCCGACAAGTTCCGCGGCGCGACCCACCAACGGGATCCACGGCAGCATCAGCACCGAAATCACCAAGGTTGGGATACACAGCATGCCGAGGAGGAGGCTCCACGCACAGGCTTTGAAGGTTCGCATAGTCTTCGACCCTATCCGCCATGCCGGTGGAAGGGCAGTGGAGCTAGCTCCACCATTTTTCGGGCAGCCCGCCCCATGTCATTGTTGTGCGTGGCCGAGTGGAATCAAAGGCATGTTAAAAGCAGAAAACCTTAGTAAGCGCTACGGCCGCCGCACCGTGCTCAATCGCGTCAATGTGTCTATCGCCCCAGGCGAATTCGTTGCCATCATGGGGCCATCGGGAAGCGGCAAAACCACGCTCCTGAACCTGTTATCCGGGCTCGATAAGCCCACTTCCGGCCGAGTCAACGCGCCGGGGCGCAAGCAGCGTGCATTTGTATTCCAAGACTACAACCTGCTGGAATCCCTCAACGCGCAACGCAATGCCACCTTGACGGCGCGCTTTTCCGGCCGGCGCCCTGCACGCGGCCGTGTGGCAGAGGTCTTCGATTCGCTCGGTCTCGCTGGATTGGAGAGCCGCCTGCCCGCACAGCTTTCTGGTGGGCAGCAGCAACGCGTGGCTGTCGCCCGGGCATTGCTGGCCCAAGCGCCCTATATCTTCGCTGACGAGCCCACGGGCGCGCTTGACGACGCCACCGCTTCCACCGTCCTTTCCCACCTTCACGCCGTTGCCCGCGATGGAGCCAGCGTGATCATGGTGACTCACTCGCACCTTGCCGCCGAGGCGGCCGACCGGGTCATTTCCTTGGAGGAGGTGGCCCATGCTGGTGTGGCTTAAGGACTTACAGTCCAATTGGCTATCGTGGCTGGCCGTAGCGCTGACCCTGGTGGTGTCTTCCACCTCGTGCACCCTAGCGCTAGCCATGCTGGTCGCTTCCCCCGGAGCCGAAGAAAACCCCGCTGGGCCTCTGGGCGGCACAGTGCTGGGCATGTCACTGTGCGTGGTAGTGCTGGTGACGCTCTCGCAGATGCGCCTTATCATCGCTGAGCGCGAGCCGGTCTACCGTTCCTGGCGCATGGTGGGCATGCCTGGGTGGATGATCCTGATTTTCATTCTGGGCCAAGTCGCGGTGGTCAGCGCGGCCGCCGGATTTCTTGGTGTGCTGCCGGCCCGTCCACTGCTCGCGCCGTGCGTGCGCGCCCTGCGCAGCGACGGCATCCCTTTGCCAGACATTGCGATTACAGGCCAGGTCGTTGGTATTGCGATAGTTGTCTGCATGTCCGCGGCCCTAGTCGGAGCGCTGCCTCCACTGCGCCGAGTCTTTCGGCCGCACGCCACCGCACACCCGGCGTGGCTCATGGTGAAATTCCTGCTCGCGTCCGTTGCTGTCGGCAGTACGGTCTATGGATGCCTACACATCGATGATCCCGGTGACCTCCTCTCGGCCGAGATGGGCTTGGTCATCCTTGTCGCGCTCTTTTTGCCCTGGCTTATGCCCGTCCTGGATCAATGGACCCGCGCGGCCGGCATCGCTGGGGCTAATGTGCGCGTGCGCCGAAGCTTTTCCACCCCGCACATCGTGCCGTGGGTGCTCGTCGGCGGCTTTATCGTCGCCGTCGGCTCGGGCCTGCGCTTTGGGAACGACGCAGGCGCCGGAGGCACCCTGTCCTCGTGGCAGGCCTTCCTCGCCCTTTTGGGTCCAGTCTTCGCACCTAGCATCGTGGGCGCCGTGCTTACCTCGCTGCTTATGCACGGGCGCATCGCGGCCGATATTCGTGGCCTCACCTTGGCGGGCGCCGCCCCCTCGGCCTGGGCGCGCGTGCAAGTGGGGGAGGCGGCGTGCCTCACCCTGACTGCGGCCGGCGTGGTCTGGGCGCTGTGTTTGGCGACGCTCCTCCCACTCCACCGCCTCCTTACCCCACAAGAGGCACTCGGTCGGACAATCCTGGAGGAGCTGTGGTGGCCGTCCTTCGCCGTAATATTCGGCGCAATGTTTATTGCCCTGGGCGTCGTCAAGCTGGCGTTGGCCGGCTTTGTACACACCCGAGTCGCGTCGTTCGCGGAGGGCGAACGGGTTAGCGGCCCACAACGTTGAGGGCTAGCAGTCGCGAGGGTAGAGTGCTAGGCAGGTTGTTTTGACCCACAGTTGTTCACCCGCGACGACGGCTGTGCTGGACACCCACAACCGGCACGCGCGCGTCCACGTGGACGCGCACTAGGAACACTTTGGAGGAAATCATCATGGCAAACATCAAGCCGCTGGAGGACAAGGTCCTCGTCCAGATCGTTGAAGCTGAGACCACCACTGCATCCGGCCTGGTTATCCCGGACTCCGCGAAGGAGAAGCCGCAGGAGGCCACCGTCGTCGCTGTCGGCCCGGGCCGCACCAACGACAAGGGCGAGGTCGTCCCGGTTGGCGTCAACGAGGGCGACACCGTCATCTTCTCCAAGTACGGCGGCACCGAGCTGAAGTACGACGGCCAGGAGTACCTCCTGCTGTCCGCTCGCGACCTGCTCGCAGTCATCGAGAAGTAAAAGTAGGCGATTAACCCTATGCCAAAGCTGATTGCATTTGACCAGGAGGCCCGCGAGGGCATCCAGCGCGGTGTAGACACGCTGGCCGACGCCGTCAAGGTCACCCTCGGCCCGCGCGGCCGCAACGTCGTGCTGTCCAAGGCTTTCGGTGGCCCGACCGTCACGAATGACGGCGTCACCATCGCCCGCGACATCGACCTCGATGATCCGTTTGAGAACCTTGGCGCCCAGCTGGTGAAGTCCGTGGCCGTCAAGACCAACGACATCGCCGGTGACGGCACCACCACCGCCACCTTGCTGGCCCAGGCGCTCGTCTTTGAAGGTTTGCGCAACGTTGCCGCCGGCGCTAACCCCATTGAGCTGAACAAGGGCATCGCCGCGGCGGCTGAGAAGGTCGTCGAGGAGCTCAAGAAGCGCGCCACCCCGGTGAACTCCTCCGCGGAGGTCTCCCAGGTTGCCACCGTGTCCTCCCGCGATGCGGAGGTCGGCGAGATGGTCGCCGGCGCGATGGACAAGGTGGGCAAGGACGGCGTCGTCACCGTCGAGGAGTCCCAGACCATCGAGTCCACCGTGGACGTCACCGAGGGCATTTCCTTCGACAAGGGCTACCTCTCCCCGTACTTTGCGACGGAGGAGGAGACCTACAACGCCGTGCTTGACGACGCCGCAATTCTCCTCGTCCGCAACAAGATCTCCTCCCTGCCGGACTTCCTGCCGCTGCTGGAGAAGATCGCGGAGTCCTCGCGCCCGACGCTCATCATCGCTGAGGACATCGAGGGCGAGCCGCTGCAGGCACTCGTGGTGAACTCCATCCGCAAGGTCCTCAAGGTCGCCGCCGTGAAGTCCCCGTACTTCGGCGAGCGCCGCAAGGGCTTCATGGATGACCTGGCTGTTGTCACCGGCGCTACCGTCGTCGACCCGGAGGTTGGCATCAACCTCAAGGAGGTCGGCCCGGAGGTTCTCGGTTCCGCTCGCCGCGTCACCGTGTCCAAGGAGGACACCGTGATCGTGGATGGTGCAGGTACGGCAGAGGCCGTCGAGGAGCGCCGCGAGCAGCTGCGCCGCGAAATCGAGCGCACCGATTCCACCTGGGATAAGGAGAAGCTGGAGGAGCGTCTGGCCAAACTGTCCGGTGGCGTTGCCGTCATCCGCGTTGGCGCTGCTACCGAGACCGAGGTCAACGAGCGCAAGCTGCGCGTCGAGGACGCCATCAACGCCGCCCGCGCGGCCGTTGAAGAGGGCGTCATTGCTGGCGGCGGCTCTGCGCTGGTCCAGATCTCCCAGGAGCTCGAGGCTTTCGCCGAGGGCTTCGAGGGCGAGGCCAAGATCGGTGTGCTGGCCGTGGCCCGCGCGCTGACCCGCCCGGCCTACTGGATCGCCGAAAACGCAGGCCTGGACGGATCCGTCGTGGTCGCCCACGTTGCCGAGAAGGCCAACGGCGAGGGCTTCAACGCTGCCACCCTGGAGTACGGCAACCTGCTCGAGCAGGGCATCATCGACCCGGTGAAGGTCACCCACTCCGCCGTGGTTAACGCCGCCTCCGTGGCCCGCATGGTGCTCACCACCGAGGCTTCCGTTGTGGAGAAGCCCGCCGAGGAAGAGCCGGCACAGGCTGCGCACGCGCACTCGCACGCGCACTAAACCGTGCGTGCGGGAAACATTCGTTTCCCGCACAACCACAAGGGTTCCCGCGTAGCCACAAGGGTTCCCACATTGCCGTAAGGAAGGCCCGCTAACCCGCATTTTTGCGGGGCGGCGGGCCTTCGCCGTGGGGGCGGGAATCTCCGCCCCGGTACTAGACTGCTGAGCCGTGGAACAAGAATTCATCACCGTCACCGGCGCCCGCGAAAACAACCTCAAGAACGTGGACGTGCGCATCCCTAAGCGCAAGCTCACCGTCTTCACCGGCGTGTCTGGTTCCGGCAAGACCTCGCTGGTCTTCGATACCGTTGCGGCTGAACCGCAGCGTCTCATCAACGAGACCTATCCCGGCTTCGTGCAGGGCTTCATGCAGGCCCCACCCCGCCCCGACGTGGACCGCTTGGAAGGGCTCACCGCAGCCATCGTCGTGGGCCAGGAGCCCATGGCGGCTTCCGCGCGCTCGACGTTCGGTACCGCCACCGACATCACCGGGCACCTTCGCGTGCTCTTCTCACGCCTAGCCGAGCCCCGCGCCGGCGGCCCCGCGGCCTATTCCTTCAACGTGCCCTCCGCCTCCGGGCAGGGCGCCATCGAGGTCAACGGTGTGAAGGAAGTCCGCCGCTTCGAGCGCACCGGCGGCATGTGCCCGAGGTGTGAGGGAAGGGGGGGAAGTGGGGGACGTCGACAAGCGCCAGCTCGTTGATGAGACTCTGGCGTTGAACGACGGCGCCATCATGTACCCCGGCATGAAGGTGGGCTCGTGGATGTGGCGCGCCTACGCCGAGTCCGGGCTGTACCCGGCGGATGTACCTGTCAAGGACTTTAGTGCGGAACAGAAGCGCGACCTGTACGAAACCGAGACCAAAGTCAAGGTCGGTGGCGTCAACATGAGCTACATGGGGCTGGTCACGCGCCTGAAAACCAACGTGCTGAGCAAGCCCGTGGAGTCCCTGCAAAAGCACATGCGGGCCTTTGTCGAGCGCGCGGTGGTTTTCGTCGACTGCCCGGAGTGCCACGGCACGCGCTTGGCGCAGCACGCGCGCGAGTCCTACCTCAACGGCGTCTCCATCGCGGATGTCTGCGCCATGGAGCTTGCCGACGCCTCCGCATGGCTCCGCACCATCAACTCACCGCTTGCCGTGGCCCCGCTGCGTGGGTTGGAGGCCGCCCTGGATTTGGGGCTGGGCTACCTGACGCTGGCGCGCCCGACGGGAACGCTGAGCGGTGGCGAAGCGCAGCGCACGCGCATGGTGCGGCACATCGGGTCGGCGCTCACGGACGTCACCTATGTCTTTGATGAGCCGACCGCTGGCCTACACCCGCATGACGTCACGCGGATGAACGAGCTGCTCCTGCAGCTGCGCGATAAGGGAAACACCGTGCTCGTGGTGGAGCACAACCCGGAGACGATGGCGATTGCGGATTGCGTCGTCGAGCTTGGCCCCGGCGCCGGTGTGGAAGGTGGCGAGATCCTTTCTGGCGGTGCTGCACCGTCCGTCAGCGGGAAGGTGGCGTTGAAGGAGGAGGTACGCGAGCCCACCGGAGCGCTGGAAATCCGTGGGGCGTCCCATAACAATCTCAAGGGCGTCGACGTGGATATTCCATTGGGCGTGCTCACGGTCATTTCGGGCGTTGCGGGATCCGGAAAGTCATCGCTGAGGGAATGCCTGCCGGACGACGACCGCATCCTCGTTGTCGACCAGTCTTCGTTGTCTGGCTCGCGGCGCTCGAACCCGGCCACCTACACAGGTGCGATGGACGCGCTGCGCAAGGCCTTCGCCAAGGCCAACGATGGGGCCACGCCGGGAATGTTCTCTTTCAACTCGGAGGGCGCGTGCCCGGCCTGTTCCGGCGCTGGCGTGGTGACCGTGGAGTTCGGTGTGATGGACAGCGCGGATGTGCCCTGCGAGGTGTGCGAGGGCCGCCGCTTTGCTGCCGACGTTTTGGGCTACGAGCTGGCGGGCAAGAACATCGCGGAGGTACTCGCGCTTCCCGCGGTTGAAGCCGTGGAGTTTTGCCGCGAGGCCAAAGTTACTGCCGCCAAGCGCGTGTGTGAGCAGCTCGTTGCCGTGGGGCTGGGCTACCTGACGCTGGGGCAGCCGCTCTCGACGCTCTCCGGCGGCGAGCGCCAGCGGCTGAAGCTGGCGGTGCGGTTGTGCGACCGCAAGGCGACTGCGGACATCATCGTGCTCGATGAGCCGACGGTGGGCCTGCATCAGAAAGATATCGACACCTTGCTGCGCCTCTTTGACACGCTTGTCGACGACCATCTCACCCTCATCTGCGTCGAACACCACCGCGCCGTCCTGGCGCACGCCGACCACATCATTGATCTCGGTCCCGGCGCGGGCTCAGCCGGCGGCGAGGTTGTGGCGGCCTGCTCGCCGCGCGAGTTCCTCGACAAGGACACGCTGACCGCCCGCTACCTAGCGCAGGCGCTGTAAAAACTGGCGTCTTTCACCCGCTGCCCCTTGCCCGTGCTGGCTGTTGGATATCAGTGCAGGTGGGGGAGGGGCGTGATGCTACTTAAAGAAACTTCGCAAAAGGCCCGCTGCGCGACGGCCCACGGCGGGCTCATCCAGTGGGGAGAGCAGCCTTGTCGCGTCCAGCCAATAGAGGTGGTGGTTTGCCGTCCGACCCCAAGGCTGGGAGCTGGCAGAAGCGGACTAGGCGCCGACGGCCGCGTGGGTGCGACGAGAACGCAGGGCGACGACGCGCTCCGACTCGCTCATGCCGCCCCACACGCCGTAGGGCTCGCCGGAGGCGAGAGCGTGTTCGCGGCACATCTCGATGACCGGGCAGGTGCTGCAAATAGCCTTGGCGCGGTTCTCGCGCTGGGCGCGGGCGCGTCCGCGCTCGCCGTCCGGGTGATAGAACACGTCAGAGTTTTCTCCACGGCATGCGCCATGAAGCTGCCAATCCCAAAAGTCCGTATTCGGCCCGGGGAGCAGGAAGGACTGAGACACGTTCGATTCTCCTTTGCCAAAGATAGAGTGCCCAGGCGCGGGGCGCGTTGCGGGCACGCCCCCGTGAACGCCGAGGCGAAGTGAGACGAGATTGAAGTGTGTCCCCCTTGGGTAAACAGCGCGTTACGCAATGCTGACATGCAGGTATAACTGGCTGAAACTCCTCAACTGGAGCCCCTGTGACCTGCGCTTAAGGCTAAGATGAACGGTGTATGAACTTTTTCTAGTGGGGTCAAAGCTGGGGATGAGACCCGTCGTTTTGGGGTTTCGCCAAAAGGTTATGCCATGATGTTCATACAGAATATGAAGTAATGCATTAAGCAGAAGAGCAAAAGCAGAACGGCAAGGATGGCAGTGGCTACTCAGGCTACAGACGCGAGCGGCTCCTCAACGGCGGCGAAGCGCGACAGCGATAAGGAATTAGCGGACCTCGTTCCGCTGGCCGTCGACGGTAGCCGCCGCGCCCTCCAGCGCATCATGCGGATCATTCACCCGCAGGTCCTGCGCTATTGTCGCGCGCGCATCGGCGGCCACCGCCAGCCCACGGCGGAGGACGTGGCGCAGGAGATCTGTTTGGCGGTGGCGACGTCTATTGGCACGTACAAAGATAAGGGCCGCCCGTTTATGGCCTACGTCTATGGCATTGCTGCTCACAAGGTGACCGATGCCCACCGCGCCCTGAGCCGCGACCACACTCACCCCACGGAAGACCTTCCGGAGGATGCTGCTCAGGACGCTACCCCCGAAGAATCCGCCCTTGCCGTGGACGGTAGTAACAGAGTGCGGGCCATGCTCGATACGTTAAGTGACAAGGCCCGGGACATTATCATCTTGCGTGTGTTCGTGGGGCTGTCGGCAGAGGAGACCGCGGAAATTGTGGAGTCCACCCCTGGCGCAGTCCGCGTGGCGCAGCATCGTGCACTCGCGCAATTGCGCAAATCCCTCGATTCGCACGAGACGCAGTGAACCAACAATGTGAACCAGCAGAGTGAACCAGTAATTGGGCTAGCCCAGAGCTAGCAGTGAGCCATCGGCACTTGGCACCGACAAACTAATAATTCTCTAATAAGGAAGGGAGGTCATCATGGCAAAGAAGGACGAGCCTCAGCAGGGTGTCGCTGAGCAGCTGCAGCCCTTGGTTGATGATGATGCATTCCTCACTACTCTCTCCGAAGGAACAGATCCCTCCGATGGCGGTGATGAACTGGCGGGGCTTCTGCTGGAGCTGCGCGGGGACGTCGAAAAGCAGATGCCTCCGGCCCCTCTCATTGAGGGCGCGGAGGAAGAGCCGGAGATCATTTCCCTCGGCGCGGCACGCCGCCGTCGAAGCAAGCCTTTCATGCACGGACTCATCGGGGCGGCCGCAGCTACGCTGCTCATCGCAGGTACCGGCGCTGTGGTCGTCAACGCCGGCCCGGGATCTCCGCTTTACGGAGTGAACCAGTCGCTCTTCGGCGCGGACGAGCACGATGTGTCCGTAGTGGAGCTTGCCGGAACGCTCGATGAGATGGAGAAGCGTTCCGCCCAAGGCGACATGGATGGCACCCGCCAGTTGCTTGAAGAAGCCCGGAAGATGGTGGACCAGGCTAAGCGGGAACGTGAGGCAGAGGCCCCTCGTACCACGAAGCAGCAGCCCAGCGCCACGGTGACGCAGACGCAGACCGTGGAGAAGCCTGCCCCAGTGGAGGAGCAGCAGCCGCCGGAGCCGGAAACCGTAACGCAGACAGAGACTGCGGTTTCCACCGTCGTGGTGACCCGCACGGTTTCGGCGGGCAACCCGCTGAGCCCACCGGAGCAGAACCAGCCGGAGCCAGGCCAGCAGGGCGGCGATCAGGCAACACCTCCGCAAGGCGACAACTCCGACGGAGCTTCGGATGGCGCCACGGATAATGGCCAGCTCCCGCCGGCGCAATTCCAGCAATAAAACCACAAAGAACCTCTTCCCCCGCAACAGGAGGGAAGAGGTTCTTTCCGTTTAACGCGCGGTAGTTCTACCGCGCTGACCGCAGCTAGTAGCGCGAATCCATGCCGTCGAGATAACCCACCGCATAATCCCAAGGGACGTAGCGCATCGGGTCCGGCTCCGCGCCCGGCTCGTGCACGGGGGCTAGCTGGCCTGCCAGCGTGGCCTGCATGTTGGAGGCCATGATGTCCCACTCGTAAAAGTGGTTCTCCTCGCAGTCCTCGCAGAAAAAGAAGATGCCATCGATGCCGCGCGGGCTTAGCACGCGCGCAAACTCTTGGACCATGGCCAGATCGTGGATGACGGCGAGACGGTCCTCCTCGGACAGCGGCTCGACGTGATCATCCTCCTCGAGGAAGGAAGCTGGGTCGTTGGGGTCGTCCGCGAAAGGATCGCGGGGCATGTTGGCGAAAAAGTTCACGCCTGCGAGCCTATTGACTCCGTGCGCGCATGGCAATTCCCTATAGATACCTATTCCTCTACCCACGGCTACCACTACGGGGCGTCCACGCACTACAGTGAGGGCTACCGCATAAAACTATCTGGTCAGTTTAGGAGAGCCCCACCCTCATGAGCCACGTCCACACCGGCGGAGACAACCCCGACAAGATTGCACTCTACGGCCTTACCTTTGATGATGTCCTGCTGCTTCCGGCAGAATCCAACGTCGTTCCCTCCGAGGTGGATACCTCGGCGCAGTTTACGCGCAACATTCGCCTCGGCGTGCCCCTGGCTTCCGCCGCGATGGACACGGTGACCGAGGCCCGCATGGCCATCGGCATGGCGCGCCAGGGCGGCATCGGTGTCCTGCACCGCAACCTGTCAGTTGAGGATCAGGCCCAGCAGGTAGAGATTGTCAAGCGCTCCGAGTCCGGCATGGTGACCGACCCGGTCACGGCTTCCCCGGAGATGACCATCGATGAAGTCGATACGCTGTGCGCGCGGTTCCGGATTTCGGGCCTGCCGGTCGTCGATAAGCAGGGCACCCTCGTGGGTATCTGCACCAACCGTGACATGCGCTTCGAGCCGGATTTCTCCCGCAAGGTCTCCGAGATTATGACGCCGATGCCGCTCGTCGTGGCCAAGGAGGGCGTCAGCAAGGAGGAGGCGCTGGAGCTGCTGTCCGCCAACAAGGTGGAGAAGCTGCCCATCGTCAACGATGAGAACAAGCTCGTCGGCCTCATCACCGTCAAGGACTTTGTCAAGACTGAGCAGTTCCCCAACGCCTCCAAGGATGCTTCCGGGCGCCTGCTCGTGGCGGCGGGCATCGGTACCGGTGAGGAGTCCTACCAGCGCGCAGGCCAGCTTGTCGACGCCGGCGTGGACGTCCTCGTCGTCGACTCCGCCCACGCCCACAACAACCGCGTGCTGGAGATGGTCTCCCGCGTGCAGAAGGACTTCGGCGACCGCGTTGACGTCGTCGGCGGCAACCTGGCCACTCGTGCTGCGGCGCGCGACATGATTGAGGCTGGTGCCGACGCCATCAAGGTTGGCATTGGCCCGGGCTCCATCTGCACCACGCGTGTGGTGGCGGGCGTGGGTGCCCCGCAGATCACCGCCATCATGGAGGCCGCTGCGGTGGCCGGCCCGGCGGGCGTTCCGGCTATCGGTGACGGCGGTATGCAGTACTCCGGTGACATTGCCAAGGCGCTGGCTGCCGGCGCCGATACCGTCATGCTGGGCTCGATGCTGGCCGGCACCACGGAGGCGCCGGGCGATATCGTCGTGGTCCAGGGCAAGCAGTACAAGCGCTACCGCGGCATGGGCTCCATGGGCGCCATGCAGGGCCGCGGTCTGACGGGGGAGAAGCGCTCCTATTCCAAGGACCGCTACTTCCAGGCTGACGTCAAGAGCGAGGACAAGCTGGTGCCGGAAGGCGTGGAGGGCCGCGTGCCATTCCGCGGTGACATCGATGCCATCGTGCACCAGATTGTCGGCGGCCTGCGCGCCTCCATGGGCTACACCGGCTCCGCCACCCTGGCCGAGCTCAAGACCAAGCAGTTTGTCCAGATCACCGCCGCGGGCCTCAAGGAGTCTCACCCGCACCACCTTCAGCAGATCGTCGAAGCTCCGAACTACCGCTAAGGACTAATCATGCGCGATTACGTAGAAATCGGCGTGGGCCGTGAGGCTCGCCGCACCTATGACCTGAACCAGATCTCCCTGGTGCCGACTCGCCGCACCCGTTCCTCCAAGGACGTGGACACCTCATGGCACATCGATGCGTACACCTTCGAGGTCCCGTTTGTCTCGGCGCCGACCGATGCGCTGGCCACCCCCGAGTTTGTTATCGAGATGGGCAAGCAGGGCGGCCTGGGCGTTATCAACGCGGAAGGCCTGTGGGGCCGCCACGAGGATCTGGAGGGCGCGATTGCCCGCGTGACGGAGAACTACGGTGACCTGTCGACGCTGCAGGAGCTGCACGCAGCGCCCTTGAACGAAGAGCTGCTGGCCGAGCGCATCGCGCAGGTGCGCGATTCCGGCGTGACCGTGGCCGTGCGTGTCTCCCCGCAGCACGCCCGCGAGCTGGCACCCGTGGTTATTAAGGCCGGCGCAGAGTTGCTGTTCATCCACGGCACTTTGATCTCCGCTGAGCACGTGCAGACCGGTGGCGAGCCGCTCAACTTGAAGGAGTTCATCGGCTCGCTGGATACCCCGGTGATTGCCGGCGGCGTGGCGGATTACACCACGGCCCTGCACCTCATGCGCGCCGGTGCCGCGGGCATCATCGTCGGCTCCGGTGTGAACACCAACCCGGAGACCGTCGGCATTGATATCCCCATGGCGACGACCATCGCGGATGTCGCGGCCGCACGCCGCGATTACCTGGATGAGACTGGGGGCCGCTACGTGCACGTGCTTGCCGACGGCGACATCTTCACCTCCGCAGACATCGCCAAGGCCATTGCTTGTGGTGCCGATGGCGTCGTTCTCGGGCCAGTCTTGGCCCGCGCGGCGGAGGCCGGCGGCAAGGGCTGGTACTGGCCGTCCACGGCCGGCCACCCGCGTTTCCCGCGCGGCATCATCGAGCCGGTTGGCGTGGCTGGTGCCCTCCTCGGCACCGACGCTTCCGGAGTTGACGCTTCTGGCACCGCCGAGGACGCTTCAGCGACCTCCCTTGAAGTCGTGCTCCACGGCCCGTCCAACGAGCCGCTGGGTGAGCTCAACCTGGTCGGTGGGCTCAAGCGCGCTATGGCCAAGTGCGGCTACACGGACCTGAAGTCCTTCCAGAAGGTGGGCTTGGCCGTTCGCTAGCCCGCCCGTTGTAACGCTGCTCCGCTCAACAAAGCTCGGGGCGGAGTTTATGTCACCGCTCCAGTGGCCGTGGCGCTGGCCTCAGTGGCCGTAGCGTTAGAGTCGCTGGCGCGCGATTTCGGGCGCCACGGCAGCTGGGGCTTCTTTAGGCGGCGTGGGCGCAGCGCTACCTTGCGGAATACCACGCGCCCGCGCGCCGGCACCATGGTTTGCAACACCGAGGCCACCACAACCAGGCCGATAGCCGCCAGCTTAAGCTGGGAGGCATTCTGGGAGAGCAGGAGCCAGCCAAAGAGTGCGGCGAAGACAGGTTCCAGGGCGATGAGGATGGAAAAGACGTTGGGGGCGAGCCTGCGCAGCGCAATGAACTCCAACGAATAGGGGATGAGCGAGGCCAGCACGCC
This sequence comes from Corynebacterium sp. HMSC078A10, assembly GCF_001811565.1. Lineage (NCBI taxonomy): Bacteria > Bacillati > Actinomycetota > Actinomycetes > Mycobacteriales > Corynebacteriaceae > Corynebacterium > Corynebacterium sp. HMSC078A10. The sequence continues at coordinate 85,287 of NZ_KV805205.1, forward strand.
CGTGCCTAGGGCGAGCAATAGGAGGGTTGGGTCGCTGGCCAAAGCCACCGCGCCGCGCCCGCCGACAGGCAGGAGCACGAGGCCACCGATGAGGAAGGCCACGGCCAAACCATCCTGCCCGCTAAAGAGAGCGCCCGCCTTCTTGCTGGCCAAGATATAGGCGGCCCACATCGCACCCGCGCACAGCAAGAAGAAAACCCCACGCAGGTCGAGGGGGTCTCCGTTGAAGGAGTCCAACCCCAGCAGGCCCATGCCGATGAGAGCGAGGGCGACGCAGGTGGCGTCGCGAAGCGAGCGGGAGAGGCATGCCGCCAGCAGCAGCGGGCCGAGAAACTCGATGGTGACCGCCGGGCCCAGCGCGACGAGCTCGATGCCGGCATAGAAAGAACCATTCATCAGGCCCAGCGTGAGGCCGAAAATGGTGGCGGAGATCCACTTCTCGCGGCTCCACTCGCGCACGCGCGGGCGCGCGATGAAGAGCAGAATCACAGCGGCGAAGAGCAAGCGTAGCGAGGCGGTGCCCCAGGGGCCTCCAATGGGGAAAATCTGGATGGCGAGGCTGGCTCCGAGCTGGAGGGAAATGCACGAGCCGATGACGCACAGAACGGCAAACGGATTGGTCATGCAGTCCATTGTGGGGTGGGAAGAACTGTTAGTCTATCTACAGTTTTTAACACGTACCCGTTAGGGATTCTGCCATGTTGGACCTGCACCGCCTCCGCATTCTCTACGAGCTGCACCGCCTCGGCACCGTCACTGCGGTGGCGGAATCGCTGCGCTATACGCACTCGGCCATCTCCCAGCAGTTGGCGCAGTGTGAGAAGGACGTCGGCGTGGCGCTCTATGAAAAGGTCGGCCGGCGCGTGCGTTTGACGGAACAGGGAGAAATCCTGGCCTCCTACGCGGAGCGAATGCTCGCGTTGGCGGATGAGGCGGAGTCGCAGGTCATTGCGTCAACCAACGCGGTGCGGGGCACGATTAAGGTCACGACCTTTCAAACCATCATGTCCTCGCTGGTCCCGCGGGCGCTGACGGAGTTGGCCAGGGAGTACCCGGACCTGCGCGTGCAGATCATTCAGCGTGAAGCCGATGGCGCGATGGAGCTGCTGGCGCGCCGGGAGGTGGACCTCATCTTGGGTGAGGAGTACGAGTCGGACATGCCCGCCACGGATGAGCACACCCACCGGGAGCTGCTTCTCGACGACCCCCTCCGCCTCATCACCCCACTCACCGGGCCCTGGAGCGAGTTGCGCTTAGAGGATTTTGCAGCGCATGACGAGGAAATCCCCTTTGCCATGGACCCGGAGGAGTTTTTATTGGGGCGGTTCGTCCACCGGCTGTGCCGCAGGCATGGCTTTAACCCCAGCGTGCTCTATGAAACCCCGGACCCCTTTCTACATGCGCACCTGGTGCGCACCGGACACGCGGTGGCGGTGATCTCGGACCTTTTCCTCGACGAAATTGAGGGCGTGCGCGTGGTTTCCTTGCCTGGTAATCCCACCCGCACGCTCTACACCGCGGTGCGCGCCGGGCGCGAGGGACACCCCGCCTTGCGGGCGTTTCGGGCCGCGTTGAGCAAGGCGGCTGCCACCGCTAAAGATTTTGGGCCACTCCCTGCGGTCTAGGGTGTGGGTTCTTGCGTTAAACTGATGACCGTGACTAACCCAAATACAACCCCGCGTCCTGTCCTCGTGGTGGATTTTGGCGCCCAGTACGCGCAGCTCATCGCCCGGCGCGTGCGTGAGGCCAACATCTACTCCGAGGTTGTCCCCAATTCCGCCTCCGTGGAGGACATCAAGGCCAAGAACCCGGCCGCGCTGATCCTCTCCGGTGGCCCGTCCTCCGTATACGCGGACGGCGCCCCCGCACTGAAGCCGGAGCTGCTCGAGCTCGGCATCCCGGTCTTTGGTATCTGCTACGGCTTCCAGTCCATGACCCAAGCCCTGGGCGGCACCGTGGCCTCCACGGGTGCCCGCGAGTACGGCCGCACGGACATGACCGTGTCTGGCGGTGTGCTCCACAAGGGCCTCGAGGATACGCACAAGGTGTGGATGTCCCACGGCGATTCGGTTTCTGAAGCCCCGGAGGGCTTTGAAGTCACCGCCTCTTCCGAGGGCGCTCCCGTGGCCGCCTTCGAGTGCCTGTCCAAGAAGATGGCCGGCGTGCAGTACCACCCGGAAGTTCTTCACTCGCCGCACGGCCAAGAGGTGCTCACGCGCTTCCTGACGGAGGTAGCAGGCCTGGAGCAGAACTGGACTGCTGAGAACATTGCGGAGCGCCTCATTGAGGATGTGCGCGAGCAGATTGGTGAGGACGGCCATGCCATTTGCGCCCTGTCCGGTGGCGTGGATTCCGCCGTGGCCGCGGCCCTGGTGCAGCGCGCTATTGGTGACCGTTTGACCTGTGTCTTCGTCGACCACGGCCTGCTGCGCGCGGGCGAGCGTGAGCAGGTGGAGAAGGATTTCGTGGCGTCGACTGGCGCGAAGCTCATCACCGCTGATGAGCGCGAGGCTTTCCTTTCCAAGCTGGCTGGTGTGACCGAGCCGGAGGCTAAGCGTAAGGCCATCGGTGCGGAGTTCATCCGCTCCTTTGAGCGCGTCGTCGACCAAGCCCTGGACGGCCAGGATGCCGCGTTCCTGGTGCAGGGCACGCTTTACCCGGACGTGGTGGAGTCCGGCGGCGGTGATGGTACCGCGAACATTAAGTCCCACCACAACGTGGGCGGCCTGCCTGACGACGTCGAGTTCGAGCTCGTCGAGCCGCTGCGCCTGCTCTTCAAGGACGAGGTCCGTGCGGTTGGCCGCGAACTGGGCCTGCCGGAAGAAATCGTGGCACGCCAGCCGTTCCCGGGCCCGGGCCTGGGCATCCGCATTATTGGTGAGGTCACCGAGGAGCGCCTGGAGACCCTGCGCCAGGCAGACCTCATCGCGCGTACTGAGCTGACCAACGCTGGCCTGGATGGCGAGATTTGGCAGTGCCCGGTGGTGCTGCTTGCCGACGTCCGCTCGGTCGGCGTCCAAGGCGATGGCCGCACCTACGGACACCCGATCGTCCTGCGCCCGGTATCCTCCGAAGACGCCATGACTGCGGACTGGACCCGCCTGCCGTACGACGTGTTGGAGAAGATTTCCACCCGCATCACCAACGAGGTCAAGGAAGTTAACCGAGTAGTGCTCGACGTGACGTCGAAGCCGCCGGGAACCATTGAGTGGGAGTAAAGCGAAGCAAACTCCCAGACGCTGCGTAGCGCGGCCGTGCCTTGAATTAACAGGGCGCGGCTGCGCTCCCGTTTTCGGCCCCTGGTACCAAGCCCGCGTGGCTTGTCGTTGGCACCGTCTTTGTCGCCACAAGCTCCGACCGAGGCGCGGAGTAGAGCGTTTGTGTTGCCTCGTTGCTGTACAGCTCCGCGAATCGGGCGAGAGCTCTCGCATACCTCTTTAACGCGCGCGCGAGTAGCCGCACGCCGAGCGAAAATTCTCAGCGGGCGGCTGGTGAAAGCGGCTGTTTGTTGCTAAGGCGTCGCAGGCCGGTGAGCCGGCGTCCTACGACCCATCGATCCTGTTGATCCGGCGACCGGTTGGACTTCGACCTGGGGACTCGGGCGACGATTCACGGGCTGGTTGAACTCATGAACTCGGTGGCGGGGTCCGGAGGTTCGCCGGAGTTATGCGGCGGCGCCCCAGGGCTGGAGCCGTCAGCCGGACCGGAACGCGGATCAGGCGGGCCGGATGTTGGCGGATCTGAGGATGCGCGAGCAGTGCCTGGTGCTCGCCCCGGCGCGGAACGCGGCGGGGGGGCCGGGCTTTCGATGGGAATCGGCGGGG
>NZ_KV805205.1:89210-197243 GCF_001811565.1 Corynebacterium sp. HMSC078A10
TCGATGCGGTCGAGGTGCCCGCGGCCGGTGGGTTTTTCCGGATCATCGTCATTGACCGCGTTGTGATACGCACACAGCGGCACCAAGTTGGCCATGTTTGTCGGCCCGCCATCTTGGAAGCGGGTGAGGTGATGAATCTGCGAGTCGTCGGCAGGCGCGTTGCACCCGGGCCAGGCACATGTCGGGTGCTCTGCAGACAGCGCGAGGCGCTGCTTTAAGTTGGCAAAGCGGCTCGCCATGTAGAGGTTCACGGGGCCGTGGTGAGGATGGACGAGGGTGATGAGGCCGACGTCGGCAAGCTTTTCGCGCACGAACTCCGCACCCGTCATCGTGGCCCCATTGGTCAGCTGCAGTTCAATCTCCTCACCATCACCGTCGACGATGCGGTCCAGCTCATCCAAGTGCACGATGACGTTGGACTGCAGCTTCTGGCCCGAGCCGCCCCCGCCGCGGAACACGGTATGCGCCGCGGTGAGCAAGTCCTTGTCGGTGGTCTTCAACACGGCCAGCAGCTTCGAGATGTTGAGCGAGGAATCCGTAATGCTCAGCGTGTGGTTGCGGCCCGCACGCCGCGTTACCCGCACGCCCGGCGCTGGGTCCTTGGGCGGGCGCCACTCTTTGAGCTTCGCCTTCGCCACCATGGGGATTTTCTCCCGCGGGGTGGCAGCCAGCAGTTGGCGCAACTCCCACGCCTTGCGGGCCTTGAGCTTGGAACAATAGCGCTCGATATCGAGGAGCGTGAACACGTCGTGGCCCGTGCGGCGCGCTTTGCGCTGCCGGGAGCGGAACATCGTGTCCCCGAAATACACCGCGTGCAGCCCCAGGAGCTTCTCCGCGAAATCCGGCCGCGCACCCATCTCAACCAGCTGCGCGCGCGTGACACCGGCGCATTGCTCGACCACGTCGAGCCCGCGCGCTAGTGCTTGAATGTAACCCCCCAGTTGCATAGCTCACAGCCTAAACCAGGTTGGGGAACCTCGCTACTTGAGCGCAGAAATCGCAGCGCAGAGCTTATCGACGTCCCCCTCTTCCGTCGACCACGCCGTACAAAAACGCACCACGCGCAGGCCTTCGTGTTCTTCGAAGAACTGGCACACGAAGTCCTGCGCGAGCTTCTCTTCCTGTTCGCGTGTCAACAGCGCGAATTGCTGGTTGGTGGGGGAGTCGAAGAGCATGTCGATGCCTGTGGTGCGGAATGCCTCGGCGATGCGCTGGGCTTGGGCATTGGCGCGGGCGCAGATGTGTTCGTAGAGGGTGGTTGCTGCTGCGCTATGTGCCTTAGCGTCTGGGGTAGTTGCGCTAGCGTCTGCGTAGGAAGCGTTGGTTCCGGGGAGCACATCGGCGGATTCAGGAGCGGGGGCGCTGAAGAGGGAGGCGAATTGCGCGCCCAGCAGCCAACCTTTGGCCAGCAGGCCGCCGTTTTGCTTCATCGCATTGCGAAAGCGCGGCGCACCCGCGGGGAAGACGATGGCTTCGCCGAAGAGGGCGCCGCATTTGGTGCCGCCGATGGTGAAGACGTCGACAAGCGCGGCAAGGTCCGGCAGGGTGATATCCGAAGCGGAGAGGCCATAGCCGAGGCGGGCGCCGTCGACAAACAGGCCCAACTCGTACTCGTCGCAGACCTCGCGCAGGGCCACGAGTTCGGCGCGGGAGTAGGCGGTGCCGAACTCGGTAGGCTGTGTGATGTAGACCAGTGCGGGCTCCGGCATGTGCTCTTCCACCCCGGAGGCGCGGTATTCCTCCATGCAGGCGCGCACCTGCGCGGCGGTGATCTTTCCCAGCTGCTTCGGCAGCGTGATGACCTTGTGCCCGGTGTGCTCGATGGCGCCCGTCTCGTGGGTGGCGATGTGCCCGCTATCCGCCGCGATAACGCCCTCCCAGGGGCGCAGGCGGTGGGCGATGATGGTGGCGTTGGCCTGCGTGCCACCGACCATGAAATGCACCTCAGCGTTCGGCGCTTGGCAGGCAGTGCGGATGCGCTCAGCGGCCGTGGCACAGAGCTCGTCGGCGCCATAGCCGGCATAAGCCCCATCCGCCTCCGCAATGGCTTCGAGGACGCGGGGGTGGGCTAAGCGGTGGTAGTCGTTGCCGAAGTGAATCATGGGTGGCCAGTTTAGCCGGTGACCGTGACCTCGCCGATGCCTGCGTCGATGTGAATGGTCAGCAGCGCGTCAGGGTCTTGGCGTTCGGTGCAGTTGCTCTCTCCCAGGCCGTCATCACAGGTCAGCGCGACGGGGATGTCCTTCGGGAGGATGACCTCGACGGCGCCGATGCCGGCGTCGACGGTGACGTCGTGCTTGGTTGTGAGGTCGTGGAGCTGGCTGAAGTCCACCGTCGATTCGCCGATGCCCAGGTCGTAGTAGTCCTCGAGTTCATCTTCATGGGTGGGCGCGATGTCTTGCTCACCGACGTTGAAGCGGGCGCTGAAGCCGGACTCGTCGGCCTCGGAGACGAAGGTGACTCCAAGGAAGGCAATCGTCAGGGCGGCGCCTACGGCACCGAGAGCAATCGCGCCCTCAACCCACTGCGAACCGCGCTTCTTTTTCGGTTCCTCCCGCGGGCCCGGCTCCGGCAGGTCCCAGGCATCGGGAACCACGCCGAGCGGATCCCAGGACGGTGGGGTCCTGCGGCCGGGCGGGAAGGGGTGGCCGCCCGCCGGGGTATAAGAATTGAGGTTGACAGGTTCCTCGCGCACCGGCTGTTCGGCGGCCAGCAGCCCGCTAGGGGGTAGCGGTTCGCGTTGGTGAAGGGCGTACCAGGCCAGCGCCAGCAGGCCGAAGGTCAGTGTAGCGGGCGGAAGGCCGGCGAGGAATTGCCCGCTGAGGAACAGTGGGCCGGAGCTAAACGTCAGAAGGACGCCGATAATCAGGATCCAACCGAGCTCTTGCTCCTCCTTGACGCCATCCTTGCCCAAGGCTGCATCGAGCGGGCAGTAGGGCGATCCGTAGCGCGGCATGAGCGCCCACGCGGCGAGGTAGGCGGCGATGCCCCCGCCGAAAGCGAGTGCTGCGACCACGAAGGCCACGCGCACAATTGTCGGATCGAGCTGGTAGCGCACCGCGATGCCTTCGCAGACACCGGCGAGCTGGGCGTCGCCGCCCTGCTTTTTGGGAAGGCGGACGGGGCGGGTTGTCCACATCTGGTTGAAAGTGCTGTTCTTCGTCATACTTTTATGGTGCCGCGCGGGGCTTCGCGGCGGTATCGGTAATCGCCCTGATTTTTAGACCTCAGGGTTGTCCCCGATGTGCCGGAGGGGTGGTGCGTGGGACTATGTCTAGTATGACTTCGCCCTATGTCCCCGCCGAGAACGCGGCGCCTTATCCCGTGATGTCACGCCCCCAATCTGGCCGCGTGGTGGCCGGCGTGGCAGCGGGGTTGGCGCAGAATCTGGGGGTTTCGGCGCTCTCCGCGCGCATCGCCTTGACCGCGTTGACCCTGCTGGGTGGGGTGGGGGCGATGGCCTATGCCGGGCTGTGGATCTTCACGCCCGCGCTTGACGACGCCCCCTCCACCCGCCGCAGCCCCCTCTCCCTCGTGCTGGTGTTCCTGGCGCTGGCGGGTAGTGCGGTGGGTGTGTTGGGGGTTTCGGGGGCGTCGCTAAGCGTGGCGGTGCCGTTGGCGGTGGTGGCCGTCGGCGCGGTGCTGGCGTGGTTGGCGTATGACCGCGGGCTGAACACGCCGGTGGGCCTGGTTGCTGTGGCGGCCGGTGCTGTCCTGGTCATCGGTGGTGTCGTGGTGGCGGCGGTGACGTGGGAGAGCGGATCGGGTTCGGCGATCCTGGCCACGGCGCTGACGCTGGTGGGCTTTGGTGCGTTGGTGGTGCCGCTGGTGCTGAAGCTCTGGCGTTCGCTGTCGCAGGAGCAGGCGGCCAAGGCGGTCTCGGAGGAGCGCGCCGAGATTGCCGCCCGCCTGCACGATTCGGTACTGCAGACGCTGGCGCTGATTCAGAAGCGGGCGGGGGATTCGCGTGAGGTGACGCGTTTGGCGCGCGCCCAAGAACGCGAGCTGCGCGCCTGGCTTTTCGACGCCCCCTCCGCCGCCCCCACCACCTGCTTCGGAGCCCTCGAAGCGGCGTGCGGGGAGGTGGAGGACCTCTTCGATATGCGGGTATCCGCTGTGACGGTGGGTGAGGATGCGGAGCTGACGGAGTCCGCGAAGTTGCTTATTCAGGCGGCGCGCGAGGCTATGGTCAATGCCGGCAAGCACGCGGGCGTGGACGCGGTGGATGTCTACGCGGAGTTGTTGGCGGGCGAGCTGAGTATCTTTGTGCGTGATCGCGGGGTGGGTTTCGACGTGGATGCTATTCCCGCTGATAGGCACGGGATTCGTGACAGTATTCGCGCGCGCGTAGAGGGATCTGGTGGGCGCGTGCGGATTTCCTCGACCCCGGGGGAGGGCACCGAGGTGGAGCTGGCGGTAGCGTTATGAGCATGGTGAAGGTCTTTTTGGTTGATGATCATTCCGTCTTCCGCGCGGGCGTGCGCGCCGAGTTGGCGGCGGCCCCGGAGATTGAGATCGTGGGCGATGCGGGCACCGTCGCGGAGGCGCTGGAGGGCATTGCGCGTACCTCCCCGGACGTGGTGCTTCTTGATGTCCACATGCCCGATGGCGGCGGCCTCGCCGTTATTAACGCGACGGCTAATCAGCCGGCGCGGCCGGTGTTTTTGGCGCTGAGCGTGTCGGATGCGGCGGAGGATGTGATTGCGCTGATTCGGGCGGGCGCGCGCGGCTACGTGACGAAGAATATTTCCGGCCCGGACCTGGCCGAGGCGGTGGTGCAGGTGCATAGCGGGGACGCATACTTTTCGCCGCGCCTGGCGGGCTTTGTCCTTGACGCTTTTGCCTCCGGATCGCCCGCACCGGAGCCGGAGGAGGGGCAAGACCCGGCGGTGGATGCGCTCACGCGCCGCGAGTTGGAGGTCTTGAGGCTGCTCGCGCGCGGCTATACGTACCGCGAGATTGGCAAGCAGCTGTTCATCTCGGTTAAGACGGTGGAAACGCACGCCTCCAATATTTTGCGCAAGACCCAGCAGTCCAACCGCCACCAGCTCACGCGCTGGGCCACCTCGCGCGACTTGGCTTAAGTCGCAGCCTAGGCAGGGGGAGCGTAGGCGAGCTTGCGGGAGCCGTCGACGTGGGGAAAGAGCAGGAAGGCCGCGCCCGCGACGAGCGCCCACACCAGCGCGCTGCCCCAGGCAGGTAGTGCGAGGAGCGGGGAGAGCATAACCATCAACCACAGCACCATGAGGGGAATAAGCTGTGCGGCGTTGGGCAGCATGGTGACGTTGTGGCGCTGGGCATAATCGCGCAGGTCCGCGCGGTAGGGGTGCAGGAATACGAGCGCGCAGGCGGCGATGAGGAGAAGCAGGCTGAGCCCCATGGCGAGCCCGAAGTGGATGCGGCTGGTGCCTGCCGCCACGGCGGCACCAGCCAGCAGCGAGGCGCCGAGGCGTACCCACGGCGGAGTGGGGATTGGGGTGGTGTGCGCGCGGAGGGGATTCATGGCGCCTAACGCTACCAGCGCAATTGCGCGTGTCCGGGGAGAGGTTCATAATAGGAGCCATGAATCAAACAGGTGTTCGCGTAGCGGGCGGCTCACGGGCCGACCAGATTGCGGTTCTACGCGCCCAGATTCAACGCCTGGAAACCCCGGATGATTCGGTGCAGGTGCAGCCGGATGCGGAACTTCTTGGCGTCCCTGAAAAGTTATCTGAGCTGCTCCCGGGTGGTGGTCTGCCGCGTAAACGGGCAACCGCCTGCGCGGAATGCGCCGCGCTCGTGGTGGAGCTGATAACTCATGTTAGCGCGGTGGGCGGACACGTCGGGGTAGTGGGCTGGCCGGATCTATTACTCGCACAAGTGGCCGAGGATGGTGATGTCTCCCGGGTCATCACGGTGCCCGACCCGGGCGCGGAGCCCTGGGCGGTAACTAGCGTGCTGTGTGAGGGGCTGGACCTCGTCGTGCACAAGGGGACAGGTGCGCTGAGTCCCACCCGGGCGCGCCCCGTGCTGGCGAAGGTGCGGGCAGGGCAGGCGGCCCTGCTCACCGTGGGGACCCGGCTGCCGGGCACGGCCGTGGAGATCGGTGCGGAGGTCGTCGCGGTGCATGGCTTGGGCCGGGGCAGCGGGCGGATTCGGGGGGTTGATATAGGGGTGCGGGTGGCGTCGGCAAGCATGCGCCCGCGGCGTGGAGTGCTCACGTGCGGGCAGCGACCAGACACGCGCCCGCACTTGGAGGCAGTGTGAGGGTCGCGGCGCTGTGGTTCCCGGATTGGCCCATCCAGGCGCTGCAGGATGCCGAGAGGGCGGCGTGTGTCATCGCCGCCCAGCACCGCGTGGCGGTGTGCAACGCGGCGGCGCGCCGGGCGGGGGTGCGCCGCGGGATGCGCGTGCGCCAAGCCCAAGCCGTCCTGCCGGAGTTGCGCGTGGAGGAGGCCAACCCGGACCGGGACGGGGTGGTGTTCGCGGAGATTGCCGCGGGCCTGGACGCGGTGGCTTCGTCGGTGGAGGTGCTGCGCCCTGGGCTGGTCATCGTGGACGCGGGCGCGGCCGGGCGTTTCCACGGCAGTGAGGCGAAGGCGGTGGAGATGCTTGTCGACGCCACCTCCAGATCCCACCTCGACGCCACTGTCGGCGTCGCGGACGAGATTGCTACCGCGCTGATTGCCGCCCGCCACCGCAACCTGGGCGCGGTGGTGCCGGTAGGAGGGTCGCGCGACTTTCTGGCTAAGCAGCCGGTGGGTGTGCTGGCGGCGGAAGTGGCGCTGGGCTGTGCGGCGGACGTGGTTCATTCTTTAGAGCAGCTGGGTGTGCGCACCTTAGGGGAGCTGGCGAGCCTGCCGCTGCGCCAAGTCACCACCCGTTTCGGTGAGGCCGGGCGGCGGTGCCACGCGGTGGCCGCGGCTGCGCCGGATCGGCGCGTGGCACCGGAACTCGCGCGCCCTGACCTGGGCGTGGAGCAGGGCTTCGAGGAGCCCTTGGAGCGCGTGGATGCCGCGGCCTTCGCCGCGCGTCAGCTGGCGGCTCGCCTCCACGCGGCTCTCGAGGAGGCCGGCGTGGTGTGCCTGCGCCTGCGCGTTGCCGCGGAGTTTGAGGGCGGTGAGCGCCTGGAGCGGATCTGGCGTACCCAGGAAGCGCTCAGCGAGGCCGCCACGGCGGATCGTGTGCGCTGGCAGCTCGACGGCTGGCTGAGTACTGCGCGGGCTGGGAGTGCGCCGGGTGAGGGAGGGGGCATCGCCAAGCTGGCGTTGGAACCGGTGGAGGTCGCCCCGCCGGGGGACGGGCTTTTGTGGGGCGCGGGTGAATCCGCCGAGCAGGCTAAGCGTGTCATCGCGCGCGTGCAATCCCAGCTGGGGGTGGATCGCGTGCTGCAGCCCCGCCCGGCGGCCGGGCGGGGGGTGGCCGAGCGCATCGAGTACGTCCCTTATGGCGAGCAGCGCGACCCGCAGCCGGAGGGCACGTGGCCGGGGCGCATCCCGGCGCCGCTTCCGGCGAGCCTGGCGCACCCGGCTGCGCGGATTCGGCTTATCGACGTCTCCTCGAAGGACATCATCGTCACCGCCGAGGCCCTCCTTTCCGGGGCTCCAGCAGGTCTGGGGTGGGGCCAGCACCGCTACCGGGTGACTGGGTGGGCCGGCCCGTGGCCCGTGGATACCGGGTGGTGGGAGGCGGGTGCGGCGCAGCGCTGCGCGCGTCTGCAAGTCGTCGGGGAAAACGACAAAGGCCAGCGCGCCTGGTTGCTGGTGTGGGCAGGCGGGCGCTGGTCGGTGGAGGCAACCTATGCCTGAACGGCTTAGTTCAAGATGTCGATGACCAGGCGCGTCGGCCCCCTGAGCACCTGGACCGAATACGGGTGGCGTTCATTAAGCCCGATAACGAACTGCGAGCGGGCCTCGAAGGTGCCGCTGCTGACCACCTGGGTAACCAGCCCGCCGGCGCCCTTTACAGTGCCGATGTTCGGGTCTTCCATGTTGAGCTGGAAGGGGTAGGCGGTGCCGTCGATGCTGACGTCGAGCGCGGCGGAGCCTTCATAAGCAATCGGGTTGCCGGAGCCTTGCTGGGCGGGGGAATCGGTGTAATCGATGAACCAGCCCGGCGAACCATCCCCGACAAACTCGAAGACTACGCGGTCAAAGCCCTCGTGTTTACCCACGCGGACATCGGTCACCACCAGCTCCGAGGGGGCCGGTGGGCGGAGGGTTTTCATCTCCAGGTTGGCGTCCCCCAGCGGGGTCAGCCCAGCCGGTGCGGCGGGGGAGGGGGCAGTGGGAGTAACGGTAGCCGTGGAGGTGGAGGCGCCGGACAGGGTGGCGTCGAGAGTCTTCGTGGGGCCGTCGGGGCTGCCGTCCGGGGAGGAAGACGGAGCGCATCCCTGAAGCGCGAGCGCACCCGAGACAACGAGTGCGGCCACTGGGGCGGCTGTGCGCAAGAGACTGTGTTTCGGCATGGTTTCGAGCGTAGTGGCACTACGGGGAATTATATGCATCGAGCTAGGCATCGTAACCACATTGTTGTGAAGAAAGTGATGCCAGTTAAGATGGCGCCATGACCTTCTGCTCCGACGTCCAGGTCGAGCCCCTGGCCGGTACCGCAAAACAAGAATCTGTGTACGTCCTTTTTGAGTGGCCCACGGCGTGGTCTCGCGACGTGCTTGACGGACGTACCTTTGACCCCGGCTTGACTGCGAAGCTCAAGGCCAAGCTCAAGGGCGTGGCGGGCCTACAGCTCATTCGCCGCCCGGGGCGCGCCGGGCATGAACGGAGGACGGGGCACTTCCGTTGTTTCGTCGTGTGGGCGCGCGAGGGGCTGGTGCAGGATTACACCCTGAACGGCCCGGAGGACATTCTTGACCTGGATCTTGAGCATCCCACCGGCACGTGCCTGCCGCTGGTGCTCGTGTGCACCCACGCCAAGCGCGATGCCTGCTGCGCCATCAAGGGGCGCCCGCTGGCTGCCTCCCTGGCATGCGAATTTGAGGAGACCGTGTGGGAAACCTCCCACACCAAAGGCCACCGCTTCGCGCCGTCGGTGCTGCTGATGCCGTGGGGCTATTCCTTTGGCCGCCTCAACGTGGAGGCCGGCCGTGAACTCGTGGGCAAGGCGCTGCACGGCGAGTATTTCTACCCCGCCAACCGTGGCTCCGGCCTCACCACGCCCCGGGGCCAGGTAGCGGAGCTCGCGGTGGCACGCCAGCTTCTCGACGCCTCCGAGACCCTCCACTACGGCGACCTCACCGTCGACGCGACAGATACCGCAGCGGCAGGTACTGCCGCTGTGCGACACCGCGACGGCCGCGCATGGGACGTGGAGCTGGAAGAAAAAGAGGCCTCCGGCGTTGTCTCCTCCTGCGGAGACAAACCGAAGACCTCTCGAATCTACGTCGCGCGTCGCGTCGAAAAGCGCAGCGTATAGATAGGGGTTGGCGTGGTTAGCGGCGCATAATCTTGGCCGAAAGCCAGTTGCCAAAGAACTGCGCTGCCTGCACCAGCACGATGATGATGAGGGTAGCCACCACGGTGACCTCCCACTCGAAGGCGCGGTAGCCGTAGACGATGGCGAAGTCACCCAAGCCACCGCCGCCGACGTAGCCCGCCATCGCGGACATGTCGACGATGCCGATGAACAGGAAGGTGTAGCCCAACACCAGCGGGCCCAGTGCCTCCGGAATGATGATCGTGGTGATGATTTTCCACGGCGAAGCGCCCATCGCGCGGGCCGCCTCAATCACGCCCGGATCCAGCGCCACGAGGTTCTGCTCCACGATGCGCGCCACCGCGAAGGTAGCCGCAATCACCATGACGAACGTGGCCGGTTCACGGCCGATGGAGCTTCCCAGCACCGCCACCGTCAGCGGCTGGACAAAGGCCAGCAGGATGATGAACGGGATCGGGCGAATGAAGTTCACCAGAATGTTGATGACGAAGTGAATGGGCTTGTTCTGCAGGATGCCGCCCGGGCGCGTGGTGTAGAGCAGAATGCCCAGCACGAGGCCGATGATGCCCGCAAGCACCAGGGTCGTGGCGACCATGATGAGGGTGTCCTTGATGGCGTCGACAAGCGTACTGCCCAGTCGGTCCCAATTGGCCTGCGCGAGGTAGGTGACGTTCATCGTTGAATCTCCTCAATCTCGGTGGTGCGTTGCATGTGTGCGTAAAAGTCTTCGATGGCGGCGTCCGGGCCGTTGAGGCGGACGGTGATCTTGCCAAAGGAGTGCTTCTGCAAGGTGGTGATACCGCCGTGGACCACGGCGATGGACACGCCCTCGTCCGCGAGTTTGCCCGCGGCATCGAAGAAGCCGGACTTCTCCGTCAGGTTGATGGTGAACAGGCGGCCCTCGTGGGCCAAGAGGTCATCGGCCTCGACGACGTCCGGGGTGTTGCGCAGCGAGGTGGCCACGAATTTCTCCGCCACCTTGGTTCGGGGATTGGAGAAGACCTCATAGACACTGCCGGACTCAATAACGTGGCCGCCTTCCATGACGGCGACCTTGTCTGCGATGGAGCGCACGACGTCCATCTCGTGGGTAATGACCACGATGGTGATGCCGAAATCGCGGTTGACCTTGCGCAGAAGGTCGAGAACCTCATGGGTGGTGGTGGGGTCGAGCGCTGAGGTGGCTTCATCCGCCAGCAGCAGGGAAGGGTTATTAGCCAGGGCGCGGGCGATGCCGACGCGCTGTTTCTGGCCGCCAGAGAGCTGCTCCGGGTAGTTATCGCCCTTGTCCGCCAGGCCGACGAATTCCAGCAGTTCCTGGACGCGCTTTTTACGCTCCTGCTTCTCGACGCCCTGCAGCTTCAGCGGGTACTCAATATTGCCCGCCGCGGTGCGCGAGGACATGAGGTTGAACTGCTGGAAGATCATGCCGATGTTGCGGCGAATGCCCCGCAACTTGGATTCGGGGAGGGGGACGACGTCGGTGCCGTCGAGAAGCAGCTGCCCTGAGGTCGGCTTATCGAGGCCGTTGATCATGCGCACCAGCGTGGACTTGCCCGCGCCGGAGAAGCCGATGATGCCGATGATCTCACCGGGCTCGACGGTCAGGGAGACATTATCGAGTGCGGTGGTGGTGGTTTTCTTGTTTTTAAAGACTTTGGTGATGTTGCGGAATTCAATCCGGGTGCCCTGGTGGGCGCCAGTGTGTTCAGTCACGTGGTTTTCCTTTGTACGTGTCCGTGTAGTGAATAAGCAGGGAGTAACGGGCAAAATCCCCCGGGTCACGCAAACGAGCGTGAGCGCGGGGGAGGGGGAGATTTGCTTAGCTAGAGGAGGCTTCCTCTTCCAAGCGCTCCAGAATCTCCTGAAGCTCTGACTGGGGTTTATCCACGAAGATGGTGGTGCCACCCGTGGTGTCTTGCACCGCGGCCTTCACCTCATCAGAGAGGTAGAGTTCAGCTAGCTTCTTGACCTTCTCATTGTCCTTGTCCTTTTCCTGCACAGCCCACACGTTGACGTAGGGGTCGAACAGGATCTTCGGGTCGGCGTTGGGGTTTTCCGGGTCGTCGTAAAGCACGGCGTCGGCCGGGTTGATACCCGCTCGCTTGAAGAAGGAGTTGGTGATGATGGCGGGCTTGCCCTCGCCGAAGGCGGACGGAGTCTGGGAGGCATCGACCGGGGTGATGGTCACCTTGGAAGCGGACTCGTCGATATCGGCGGGATCCGGGGTGAGCTTGTCCTCTTCCTTGAGCTTCAGCAAACCGTTGGCTGCCAGCAGGTTGATGGCGCGGCCCTGGTTCGTGGCGTCATTCGGAATGGCGATGTCCTGCCCCTCGATGCCGTCGATGCTGTCGTGGCCCTTCCAGAACAGAGGCATGGGGTAGACCTGCGTGGACGCAACCGGGACAAGGTTTGTGCCGTTGCCCACGTTGTACTCGGCGAGGAACTTTAAGTGCTGGAACTTGTTGGTGTCCGTGCTCCCCTCAGCCAATGACTGGTTGGGGGTGGCGTAGTCGGTAAAGCTCTTCATCTCGATCTCGATGCCTTCTTGAGCAGCGAGTTCTTTGAGCACGCCCCACTCCGGAAGCTCGGCGTCGGTGGTGCCGATGATGATGGGATCCTCGGCGGTACCAGCGGCGAAATCGGAGCTTGCAGACGAGCAGGCGACCAAGCTGGTAGCGGCAGCGAGACTAGCTACAGCGGCTGCTACGAGACGGCGGATGCGCATGATTCGTCCTTTGCTAGTTAGTCAGTGAAGGCTGCTTAAACCTGCTCCTCGAGGCGGTCCAGAATCTCCTGGAGCTCCTCCTGGGAGCGGTCCACGGCCACGGCGGTGTCGCCGGAGGACTTCAGGACCGCGTCGGTGACCTTCTGGTCCTTCCACAGCTTGGCCAGCTCGTGGAGGGTTTCGTTATCGGCGTCGTCGGCACGCACGGCCCAGACGTTGATGTAAGGCTCGGCCTCGGTGGAGTCCGGGTCATCCTGAGCAACGGCAGACTGCGGGTCAATGCCGGCGCGCTCGAGGAAGGAGTTGTTGATAACGGCAGGCTTGCCCTCGCCGTAGGCGGCCGGGGTCTGGGCGGCGTCCACCGGGGTGACCTTGACCTTGGACTTCTTCTCATCGATGTCCAGCGGGGTCGGGGTCAGCGGGCTGCCCTCCTTGAGGGTGACCAGGCCTTCCTGGACCAGCAGGCCGATGGCGCGGCCCTGGTTGGTGGAGTCGTTCGGGATGGCGACTTCCTGGCCCTCGACGTCACCGAGGTCCTTGTGGTCCTTCCAGTAGATGGCCAGCGGGTAGATCTCGGTAGCTGCCAGCGGGACGAGGTCGGTGCCGTTGCCCTTGTTGTATTCAGCCAGGAACTTCAGGTGCTGGAACTTGTTGGTCGTCAGCTTGCCCTGGTCCAGAGCCTGGTTCGGGGTGTTGTAGTCGGCGAAGTTTTCCAGTTTGACGTCGAAGCCGGCCTCCTTGGCCAGGTCCTGGAATACGGCCCACTCTTCCATGTTGGCGTCGGTGGTGCCGATGGTGATGGTGGAGTCCTTGGTAATGGCCTCACCGGAGTTCTCGGACTCGGCGGAGTCCGAGGAGCAAGCAACCAGGCCGGTTGCAGCGATGAAGGCTGCCGAGGTGGCAGCAAGTACGCGACGGATGCTCATAGTGGGTTCCTAGTGTCCCTTCTTGGTTTGTGCGGCAAGTCGTATCACCGCAGGAGTATGCACTGCACGAAAAACTAGCAACGATTGAACCGCTTTGTCTATCCGAGTATTTGTTCAACGAAAACCTTGACTGGAATACATGTTCGAATATAGTGTGTGGGGCTATGAGATTCAATGGGGGTGAGGCGCTGCCGTGGTCCCGGGTGGAGAGGATTCTCTCTGGCCGTCCGGGGCCCATCCCGGTACCGGTGAACCACCTTCCGGGGGCGGCGGAGGAGCCGGAGGCCGGGCATTCCGCCGTGCCTTTCGCGGAGCTGCATGCGGTGAGCTCGTATAGCTTCCTCCACGGCGCCTCCGAGCCGGAGGAGCTGGTGGCGCGCGCCGTCGAGCTGGGCTTGCGGGGGATTGCACTGGTAGATAGGGATGGATTCTATGGCCTCATGAAATTTGCGGAGGCCGCCGCCAAGGTGGGGCTGCCCGCAGTCTTTGGGGCGGAGCTCAGTCTCGACCCGGCCCCCCTGACCGTTCTGGCTCGCGCCCCGGAGGGCTATCGGCGTTTATCCCGGCTCATCTCCCGCGCGCACATGGAGGCGGGGGAGAAGGGGGCTGTGTCCTATCCTTCCCTGGCGGAGATTGGTGCGCAGTTGCAGGATGAATGCCTGTTCCTGGTGGGCTGGGAGTGGGCTGAGCATTTCGATCTTCTGGTCGATGGAATAAAAATAGACAGCATGGTTCTGGAGTATGCCTGTACCCAGCTCCCGGAGGACACGGACCACCACCTACTGCTGGATTCCTTGCCGGTTTCGCGCGCCATCGCTTCTACCCGCCCAGCTGCCGCCACGCGGCAACACGCGCGGCTGGCCGGCGCGAAAGAAGCCTTGTCTAGACGCCTCGCGCTTGTCGACGCCTCCCCCAACTCCCACCCCATGGGCTCGTCCTGGCTGCGCTCCGGGGAACAGATGGCGCAGCTGTTTCCGGAGCGCCCCGAGCTCATCGCGGAAACCGTCCGCGTCCTTGAGGAATGCAGCTTCACCTGGGAGGCGCTGGCCCCGAGCCTGCCTGATTTCGACGTGCCGGAAGGCCATACCGAGATGTCCTGGCTAGAACACCTCACCTTCGAGCGCGCGGCAGCGCGCTATGCCACGCGGCCTAAGGAGATTCGGGAGCGGGCGTGGGAGCAGATGCGGTATGAGCTGGGCGTCGTTAAGCAGCTAGGCTTTCCCGGTTACTTCCTCATCGTGTGTGATCTCGTGGATTTTTGTAAACGGGAGAACATCCTGTGCCAGGGGCGGGGCTCGGCGGCGAATTCGGCGGTGTGCTTCGCGCTGGGGATTACGAATGCGGAGCCGATTTCCGCGGGCCTACTTTTTGAGCGCTTCCTCTCCCCGGACCGCGATGGCCCGCCGGATATTGACATCGATATTGAATCGGGGCGGCGCGAGGAGGTCATTCAGTACGTCTACGCCAAGCATGGCCGCGAGCGCGCCGCGCAGGTGGCCAACGTGATTACGTACCGCCGCAAAGGCGCGCTGCGGGATGCCGCCCGCGCGTTGGGCTACCCGCAGGGTTCGGCCGATGCCTGGTCGAAGGGGATCGCGCCCGCGCCTTCGGACGTTGAATCCTTGGCCGAGCAGTTTATAGGGCAGCCGCGCCACCTGGGCATTCACTCCGGCGGCATGGTGCTGTGCGACCGGCCAATTGCGGATGTCGTGCCCGTGGAATGGGCGCGCATGGAAAACCGCTCGGTGCTGCAGTGGGATAAGGATGATTGTGCCGCGGCCGGGCTGGTGAAGTTCGACCTGCTGGGCCTGGGCATGCTCGAAGCCCTGCATCACATGATGGACTTGGTGGAGGAAAGCACCGGCAGGGTGGTCAACCTGTGGGAGCTGGACCTGGCTGACCCGGAAGTCTATGACATGCTCTGCCGCGCGGATGCGGTGGGTGTGTTCCAGGTGGAATCGCGCGCGCAGCTGAGCACGCTGCCGAGGCTCAAGCCGCGGGTCTTCTTCGACCTCGTGGTGGAGGTCGCGCTCATCCGCCCGGGTCCCATTCAGGGCGGGTCGGTGCACCCCTACCTGCGCCGCCGCGATGGCAAGGAGCCGGTGACCTATGACCACCCGGTGCTGGAGAAGTCCCTGGGCAAGACGCTGGGGATTCCGCTCTTTCAGGAACAGCTCATGCAGATTGCGGTCGATGCCGCTGGGTTCAGCGGCGCGGAGGCGGATGACTTGCGGCGCGCGATGGGCTCGAAGCGCTCGCCAGCCAAGATGGCGGCGCTCAAGCAGCGCTTTTATGAGGGCTTGGAAAAGACCAACGGGATCGTTGGGGAAGTGGCGGACAAGTTGTGGGCCAAGATCGTGGCCTTCGCCGCCTACGGATTCCCGGAGTCCCACTCGCAGTCTTTCGCCTCCTTGGTGTACTTTTCGGCGTGGTTTAAGCGCTATTACCCGGCGCAGTTTTGCGTTGGCTTGTTGCGCGCGCAGCCGATGGGTTTCTACTCACCGCAGTCCCTCATCCAGGATGCGCGCCGCCACGGCGTGGAGGTGTTGCCGGTCAGCGTCAACGAGTCGGGCCGCGAGGCGCGCGTGGTGGTGGGCGCGGACGGTCAAGCGCGCATCCGCCTGGGGCTTAACCTCATCAAGGGGTTGGGGGATAAGGCCGCCGACCGCATTGAGGCGGCTGCGCCGTTTGGCGACGTCCCCGATCTCTCCCGCCGCGCCGACCTCACCGTCGATCACGTGGAAGCCCTCGCGGTGGCGGGGGCCTTGGACGTCTTTGGGGTGGATCGCCGCCAAGCGCTGTGGCAGGCGGGCGTGGCCGCAACGGAACGGGCGGGGATGCTGCCGGGGCTGTCTGCGATTGAGGCGCCGTCCTTGCCGGGGATGAGCGCTTTTGAGCTCATGGCGGCGGACGTGGCCAGCACCGGCGTAACCCACAACCAGCAGCCGATGGAGCAGGTGCGTGGGGAATTGCAGGCCCGCGGCATCCTATCGGCGGCGGATTTGCCGGGCGTGGAGGACGGCACTCGCGTGCGCATCGCCGGGGTGGTCACGCACCGCCAGCGCCCGCAGACAGCGGGCGGGGTGGTCTTCTTCGGTTTGGAGGATGAGACCGGGCTGATGAACGTGATGGTTACGCCCGGCCTGTGGGCCTGGGATAAAGTCACCGCGCGGACAGCGCCCGCGCTCATCGTGCGCGGCATCGTGCAGAATGCCTCCGGGGCGGTCACGGTTGCTGCGGACCAGCTGGAGCCGCTGGCCTTCGGTGAGGCCCTTTCGCGCGGCTCGCGGGATTTCCGCTAAGAGGTTTATTCCTTTGAGATGAGCTCGTCGCGGTTCATCTTTCCCGCCAGGGAACGGGCCACCGAGAATGGCACCCACACCATGAGCAGCAGGATGATCTTGAGGTAGAGCTGGGACACGAACACGCCGTCCATGATGGGCATGGTTCGGGCACCCCAGGCGATAAGGCCAGTCACTGGCAGCAAGATGACGAGTGCTGCGAGGGAGAACTTGAGGCCGTCGTCGCGGGCTTCGACGTGCTGCTGCATTTGGTACTCATCGAGCTCCGTCGTGGGCAGGTCTGCGGCACCTATCGCTCCGCGCAGGCGGGCGGTCAGCAGCGCGGTGAGCAGCGTTCCGAGGCAGGCCACCATGAGTGAGGTAAAGGAGTCCCAGAACTGCAGGGGGAGGGACAGGATGATGAGGCAGGAGGAGAGATCGGCCAGGGTGATGTAGCGCTTGCGGGTCTTAACGGAATCGGGAATGGTGACGGCGGACATGAGCGAGTTAGTCCTTTCGGTAGATTTCGGAGGACATGGGAGTGAATTCGGTCCGGGAGAACACGGCTTCCACGGGTAAGTCAAAGACCTCGCAGATATTGAAGGCGAGATCCAGGCTTGGGGAGTGGTCGCCGCGCTCAAGTGCGCCGATGGTTTGGGGGTTGACCCCGATGGTGTCGGCAAGCTGTGCGCGCGTCATGTCCCGTTCAACGCGAAGCACGCGGACCCGGTTAAATAGTGGGCGGGTTGGCTTTTTCTTTGGGGACATGCACCACAGTGTTGTATAAACCCAACAACTTGTCAAGGGTTCATGTTAGTGTGTTGGCATGAACCCCGTATCCCCGTCACTCACGAAAGCCCGCTACATCACGAATTTGAGCTGGGACATTATCCTCGCCGCCCTCGCTGCCGCCGCAGCGTATTTCTGGTGGGATTGGCTCTATTGGGTCGCCGGCACGTTTCTCGTGTGGGCGCTCTACGAACTGTGGCTCATCCCCGCACAGGTCAAAAACTTAGGCTGGCAGGAAACCGCCGACGAACTACTGGTCACCCGCGGAAAAATCTGGCACACCTTCACCGTCGTGCCCTACGGCCGCATCCAGTTCGTCGACGTCACCGCCGGCCCCGTCGAGCGGGCGATGGGGCTGAAAAAGGTGAAACTGCACACGGCGTCGCCCAGCAGCGACGCCACCATCCCCGGCCTCCTTGCTGCCGACGCCGACGCCCTGCGCGAGCGCCTCGCCGTCAAGGCCCGCGAGAGGATGAGTGGGCTGTGAAGGACCGCGCGCTTATCGACGCCGACGGCTACACCCGCGTCCACCGCCTTACCCCGCTGTTGCGTTTTTGGTCGCTGATTCTGGCGCTGGTGGCCGTTCTCGCGGTGAACGTCAACGCCTCCATGGTGTCGGATGTCCTGTCCTACGTGCAGGGTGGACACTTGGGCGAGGTCGGCCGCGGCACCCTGCTGGGCATCGGTGCCTTCGTGCTGGTGTGCACGGTGATTTGGCTCGTCTCCGGAATTTGGTGGCGCAAGCTCGGCTACAAGCTCACCGAGGATGAAGTCGCGCTGCGCCACGGCGTCATCTCAACGTCTTTCCGTTCCGCGCGCTACGAGCGTATCCAGGCGGTGGATGTCGTGGAATCCATCATCGCGCGCCTATTGGGCTTGGCCGCAGTCCGTGTGGAGACCGCGGGCGGTAACGCCTCTGTAATCAAGATTGAGTACCTCCCCAAGGCGAAAGCAGAAGAGCTGCGCGCGGAGCTGCTGCGGCGCACAAATAAGGGGTCTGCCAGTGAGCCAGCGCCGGAAACTCCCGCCGCCTTGATTCCGGAGATTCCCATCCTGCGCACGATTGCCGCTGAGGCTTTGCGCCTGCCCACGTTGGTTACCGCACTCGTCATCGGCGGCCTGCTCTTCCTCCCCGGGATGTGGACCGCGCTGCTGCCTATCATCGTGGGCTTCGTGGGGCGGGTGTGGAGTCTGGTGGATTCCTCGTGGACGTTCACCGCGCTTCACGACGCCCCCGCCAACGCCCTCAACGTCTCCTACGGTCTTGCCGACCGCCGCCGCCAAACCATCCGCATCAGCCGCATCCACGGCGTTCGGGTGAGCCAGCCTTTCCTGTGGAGGCGCTTCGGCTGGTACGAGGTGCACGTCTCGGTGGCCGGGTATGGCGCGAAGGGCGGCGGCAAGCAGTCAGGTTCCACGCGCATCCTGCCGGTGGGCACCCGGGAGCAGGCGCTGGAGTTGCTAGCCCTCATCTCCGATCTAGACCGCGCGCAGATTGAGGACTATGCGCGCCCCGAAGGTCACACCCAGCCCACTTATACCTCCCCGCGCCGGGCGACGTGGATCAGCCCCATCGACCGCAAACAGCAGTCGGTGACGCTCGTGGATTCCCCGCTTCCCGTGACCATCGTGCATCGCGGCCGCATCAACCGCCGCGTCATGGTGATTGGCACCCCGCACATCCAGGAGCTCACGCTGAAGGTGGGGCCGTTGGGTCACCTCGCGGGCGTGCGTACCGTGCGCTTCGACCTCGTGGCGGGCCCAGTCAAGATGGCCGGCCAGGACCTCACGCCTGCCGACGCCTCCGCGCTCCTCACCCGCCTGCGTTCCCGCCGCCTCCCCGCCCTCGAGTCGGCGCCAGCCCCTAGCGGCGACGAAGCTTAAGCAGCACCGGTCCGCGGGTGCTGCTGGGGCCGGCACACGCCGAGGCCGCCGAACAAGACCCGCATCCGCCCGCGGGGCAGGAGCCGAGCGGTTCCATATCGAGAACCCCGCTGGCGGTGAGGTGGTCCAGGATGAGGTCCACCGTGCCGGGTTCCAGCCCGGTCTGCGCCGCGATGGCTACGCGCGAGCGCACACCGGATTCGATGGCTTGCTGCACGGCGTGAATGGGCGAGGCGGACACTAGATAAACACCCTCAGAATCTGGAAGGCCGCCACTGCCAGCACCCACGCGGTGGCCAGCTGAATGCCGAAACCGAAGAGCGTCCAGCGCCAGCCAATCTCGCGGCGCTGCGCGGCAATCGTGGCCACGCAGGGTGTGTAGGCCAGCAGGAAGAGCATGTAGGCCCACACCGCGGCGAGGGGATGGCCACCGGAGGCGCGGTTGAAATCTTGACGCACATGGTCACTGAGCGCGCTGTGGGATTGTTCCTCCGCGGAGGCGTCGGTGACGTCGTCGACGGCGTAGGTCTGCGCCCATGTCGAAATCAGCGCCTCCTTGGCCACGAAACCCGTGACCAGCGGACCAGCCAGGGACCACGAGTCGAAACCAGCCGGGGCAAAGGCCGGGGCGATGGTGCGCGAGACCGCGCCGTAGGCGGAATCCTCCGGTGCTGGTGGCTCGCCCAAGGTAGTCTCGTGCACCGCGGCCCCAACCGGGATGGCCATGAGCAGCCACACCACGACCACGGTGGTCACGATGATGCCACCGGCGGTTTGCAGGAAGCCTTTCAACCGCGTCCACATCACGCTCAGCGCTAGGCGCACGGTGGGCAGCTGGTACGTTGGCAAGTCAATAACCAGCGCTTCCTCAGGCACCGCGCGCCACAGCGTCTTTCGCAGCGCCAAGCCAACGAGCACGAGCAGCGCGATGGAAATGACGTACATGATGAACACCACGCTGCCGGCGTGCTCTGGGAAGAACGTGGCCGAAAGCATGACGAAGACCACCAAGCGCGCCGAGCACGAGGTAAACGGGATGAGCAGCGCCGTCATAATGCGATGCCGCGGGCTGCCCAGCACGCGCGTGGCCGAAATCGCCGGCACGTTGCAGCCAAAGCCCACGACAATCGGGATAAAAGCCTTACCTGGCAGGCCGATGGCCCGCATAAGACGATCTGTGACCACCGCCGCACGCGCCATGTAGCCGGAATCCTCCAACACCGCCAAACACAAAAACATCAGCGCCATGAGCGGGGCGAAGGTGAGGACCATGCCGACGCCGCCGATGAGGCCGTCGACAAGCAAGCCCGTAACGAGGGGGTGACCTAAGCCGATGGCTTCAAGCCCCGCCCGCGCCCAATCGCTCAAGGGGCCGGAGACCAACGCCTCCAGGCCATCCTGGAGGGGAGCGGCCACCGTGGTGGTGATCTGGAAGACCAGCCACATCACGGCCAGGAACAGCAGCGGCCCCACGACCGGGTGAAGGGCTACCGCATCGAGGCGGTGGGAGAGTGGCGTGGCATGCTCGACCTCGCTCACCGAGGCCTTCGCCGCCGCATCCAGCTCCGCGAAGCGGCCCTCCAGGCCGGTGTCCTCGCGCAGCTGCACCGGGTGGTGCGCCAAAGACTCCACGACGGCCTCGCGCAGCTTCTCGACGCCCTCTCTCTTACGCCCATCAACCTCCACCACCGGGATGGAGGTGGCCTCGGTGAGTGCAGCAGCGTCAACCACTTGACCCTGGTTGAGGGCCACGTCGGTCTTCGTCAGCGCGATGATGAGGCGATAGGGCTGCTCCGCCAACTGGAGGGCCACGTTGAGGCCGCGCGCGACGGCGCTGGCATCGACGACCACGACGACGGCGTCGGGGCGCTCATCATCGGGGCAATCGATGAGCATGGCGCGGGTGAGCGCCTCATCGGGGCTGAGCGGATCGAGCGAGTAGGTGCCGGGGAAGTCGATGAGATCGGCGGTGGATTCACCCAGCTTCCACGCACCGCGGCTGACCTCAACGGTGGTTCCCGGCCAATTGCCGGTCTGCGCCTTCGCGCCGGTCAGAGCATTAAAGAGCGTGGACTTGCCGGAATTCGGGGAGCCGACGAGCGCGATGATGGGTGCTCCGGCAGGAGCTACCGCGCCGCCCGGATCGCCGTGACAGCTGGGTTTCGTGGTGGCCATGATTTAAACCTCGATGGCTTGCAGCGTTGTCTTGTCGATGGCATAGCGGCAGCTGCCCACCGACACAACGCGTGCGCCACCGGCCACGCGCGGGCCCATGGTCAACGTGGCGCCGGGGCGGATGCCCAGCTCACCGAGGCGCACCGCTAGTGCGGCATCGCACGTGCAGGAAATGCACTCGTTTCCCAAGGTGATGGTGCACCCCATGGGGATGGCGTCAGCAGTTTGCCGTGGGCACCCAGACAACTTCACGGTGAGCTCTCTTCCTCTCAAAGCGTTACCGTTATAGGTTACCCTAAGCAAATATAGGCTTGTCTAGTTTTTCGCCGCTTTCGGTTAGGTGATCCTCACCACGCGGCGCTCGGGGGCGCCGCGTTTCATATGTGCTGCCTGAATTAGTTGGTCCAGCTGCTCACCTGGCGTAGCTTCTGGCGGTTCTTCAGCCGCGACTGGCCCAGTTTGCGGGACATGCGGTCCAGAATCTGGATGGCCTCCGTGATGTGAGGGCCCTTGTTGAGCATGACGCACTCCGCGCGCAGCGCATAGCCCGCGTCCGTGATTTCCGCGCGGGAGGGAAGCCCCGTCTTGGCCAGGGTCTCCAGCACCTGCGTGGCCATGATGACCGGGATGTGGGCCGCCTCCGCGACCTTCATGATGCGCCCTGGAACCTGGACCATTTCCTCGAATCCCAACTCCACGGCCAAGTCACCGCGCGCAATCATGATGCCGAACTTGGCATGCCGCATGCCCTCCAGCAACACGCTTCCCAGCTGCTCATAGGCCGGCACCGTCTCAATCTTGAGCACGATGCCCAGGTCACGCACGCGCTGCGCCATCTCCTCGGACTCCTGCTCGGCGGCAATCTCCTCGAGCGTGTCATAGAGGAAGGCCACATCAGCTGGAGTGCGGATGAAGGAAACCGCTGCGATATCGCAGTGCGTGGCCACAAAACGCAGCGCTTCGATGTCTTCCTCGGTGAGGCTGGGCAGCGGGACGTCAGTATCTGGCAGGTTGATTCCCTTATATGCGGCCAGGTTGGTGCCGGTGGGCCCGGCGTGCTCCACGGTGATGACAGCCTCGCGCTCAGCGCCGTTGTCCCGCACCTCGCGGACGCGGCCGGAGATTGCGCCATCATCGAAAATCACCCGGTGACCCACCTCCAGCGCACCGACCACCTCCGGCAGCGTGCACCCAATGGTGGTCACCTCGCCCTCAACGATGCGCGCCGGCTCCTGCGAAGTGCTCAGCACCAACTCCTCGCCGCGGTGCAGGCGAATCTTCTGCTTCAGGGCCGGAACTCCATGCACCTGCGTGGTGTCCCCGCCGTGGCTCAACACCGTTCCCTCGGCGAGGTAGCAGTTGCGGTCACCGTGCAGCACCGCCACGCCTGCTTCCGCGCTCTCCACGGTGAACACACGCGAGCGCCCGCGCGCTTCCGTGAAGCGCACCTCGCTGCCGGGGTGCAGTCGCGCCAACCACTCACCATCCACCTCCAGCGCTACCGCCGGGCGGGCCGCGCTTGGCGACGCCTCCCCCGCCACCCCGTGGGCGCGGGCGGTGGTGGGGGCGTCGTGAAGCACGAGCGTTGCCGGGCTCAGCAGCTCACCTGCCGCGGTGCGCTCGCCGCGCACGCGAATGACCTGCGGACCCGGCTCGATGCTGCCGGTGCGGACCTTGGGGCCAGCAATATCGCAGGAAATCAGGATCTCGCGCCCCACCTCCTCGGCGGCGCGGTGGACGTGTGCCACCATCTTCTGCCAGGCATCCTGGCCATCGTGGGCGCAGTTGATGCGGGCTAGTTCCATGCCCGCGCGGGCGAAACCGAGGACCAGCTCATAGTCATCTGCGGCCTCGGTGGGAAGGGTCACCATGATGCGCGCGTGGGTGTCCTCCTGGGTGGGGCCGAGGAGGGCTTCGGTGTTGGCATCGAGGATATCGTCCGCGTCCGCATAGGCCGTGGCAATCGGCTGCACGGGATAGGTCGCCGCCTGGCCATCGAAGGCGTCGAGCACGTTGCGCGCGGCGTGGAGGCGCTCGAGCACTGCGGGCTCCGGGTGGCTGAGGCTCGTGGCGCCCAACGCGGTGAGGCCTTCCTGGATTTCGACGGCGTCCTGGGAACGCAATTCCATGTAGCGCACGAGGTTGACCGCGCCGGGGCGGTGGACGGGATCCACGCGCGCGATCTGCGCGGCGTGCGCGGCAGACGAAGCTTCGACGCGGGTAGTGAGGGAATCAAGAAGTGGGCGCAGGCTAGGCAAGGTTTCTCCTTTGTTGTGAAAGTCCACCCACATTGTGCCGCGACTTGTTAGACCGCGCCACGGAAGCGTTAGAGCTATCCGTGGATGGTCAGCCCCCAGTGATTAATGGCGCTGCCGATCTCCATGGCGCCTACGCGGGTCTTGTTGTTATCGCTGACGTTCGAGTTGACCCCGAGTGCCCACATACCGGAATTGTTGGCAGCAAAGACGGCTCCACCCGAATCGCCACGATCGGTGATACTACGAAAATAGAAAAGTCCACCATTTCCGAAGTCTTCAAACTCTCCGCACGAGTACCCGGTCGTTGCGCCGAGCCGACAAATCATCATGTTTCTTTGCTGAGCTTCCTGTGGAGTGATCCACCCTTGCATTGGCAGATCAAGTGGGAGGGAGGAGGTATAGCGGGCGTCTCCGAGGAGTTCAATGAGGCCGATGTCAGTGCCGTAGATGCCTCCGTGGGCGTCCTCTTGGAGGTAAGACTCGACCATTTCTCCTACATACGCCCAATTATTCTGGGCATCCTGAACGTAAAACTGGTCACCCAGTTTGCCGCAGTGTCCCGCGGTGATAATGAATAAACGCTCTCCCCGGGAAGCGAGAAAACCTGTCGAGCACATGCTATTTCTCGTCTCGTTAAAAATCCTTCCGCCGGGGACGATTTCACCTGGCTGTTTTAACCATTCCCAGTCAACAGAGTTGTGATAATAAATGCCTCTGTTGTCATCGCGGCCGCGCTGTCCGGAAGAATCGTTGCCTGGGTCGATCGCGGCCCGCTGAACTGGTGGCTCTGCCAAGGTTTGTTGCTGGCTGGTCGTTACGGTGCTAGTAGAAATTGAGCCGCTGTTCGTCGCGGATGTCGAAACAGGAGCTGCAAGAATCTCAGATATTTCTGCGCCAGCGGAGTTTTCCTTGGTGCTTTCCGAGTTCGCTGTGGGCCCGGCATCTGTGTCAGAACAGCTGGAAATCAGCACGGCGGCACTGAGGACCGCGAGCAGACGGCACCGGCGGCTAAGAGAAGGGGCGGTGGTGAAGAGAGACATACAGAAACTTTCGGTAGCGAGGGCAGGAAACAAGCAGGCTGTTCACAGCTAATGGCAGTGTAGGTCAGGCCCAATGTTCCTCGCGACCGAATTTGTCTACACCGCGCCACGGAAGCCGAGCTGGCGCCAGGCCTCGTACACGGCCGTCGACGCCGCGTTAGATAAATTCATCGAGCGCCTAGCCGGCATCATGGGGATGCGCACGCGTTCGGTGACACGCGGGTGGAAGGCATGCTCTTCCGGCAGGCCGGTGGGCTCGGTGCCGAAGAGGAGGACGTCCCCCTCCTGGTAGTCGATGTCCGTGAACCACTTATCTGTGTGGGTGGTGAAGGCGAAGACCCGCGCGCCGGGGAGGGCCTCCATGCAGGCGTCGAAGTCTTTGTGGATTTTGAGATCCGCCAGGTCGTGGTAGTCCAGGCCCGCGCGCTTGAGGTGTTTGTCCTCGAAGTTGAAGCCGAGCGGCTCGATGAGGTGCAGGCTCGCGCCCGTGACGGCGGCGGTGCGGATGGCGTTGCCGGTGTTGGTGGGGATCACGGGGTTGTCGAAGACGATGTGCAAGCTGCTCATGGGCATCAGTCTAGGATGGTGGGCATGAGCGCTACCAAACTAGATGGCAACTTGTACCGCGACGAGATTTTTGAGGACCTGGCCCAGCGCGTGGCCGTCCTCAAGGAGAAGGGGATTACCCCGGGACTGGCCACGGTCCTGGTGGGCGATGATCCGGGTTCGCATTCCTACGTGAAGATGAAGCACCGCGATTGCGAGAAGCTCGGAATCAATTCGATTCGCAAGGACCTGCCTGGCGACGTTACCCAGGAAGAACTCGAGCGCGTCATCGAAGAGCTCAACAATGACGATGCGTGCACCGGCTACATCGTGCAGCTGCCGCTGCCGAAGCACCTGGATGAAAACCGCGTGCTCGAGCTCATCGACCCGGCCAAGGACGCCGATGGCCTGCACCCGATCAACCTGGGCAAGCTGGTGCTCAACGAGGACGCCCCGCTGCCGTGCACGCCGAACGGTTGCATCCACCTGCTGCGCCGCTTCGGCGTGGAGCTCGATGGTGCCAAGGTCGTGGTCATCGGTCGCGGCGTGACCGTGGGCCGCCCAATTGGCCTGATGCTGACTCGCCGCAGCGAGAATTCCACGGTGACGCTGTGCCACACCGGCACCAAGGACTTGGCCGCGGAGACCCGTGAGGCCGATGTCATCATCGCGGCCGCTGGCAAGGCACACATGCTCACCGCCGACATGGTCAAGGAAGGTGCTGCGGTTCTCGACGTCGGCGTGTCCCGCGTTGACGGCAAACTCGCCGGCGACGTGGCTGAGGACGTGTGGGAGAAGGCCGGCTACGTTTCCCCGAACCCGGGCGGCGTGGGCCCGCTGACGCGCGCGTTCCTGGTGAGCAACATCGTCGAGCGCGCCGAAAAGCTCGCCGCTCAGTAGTGCGTGAAGTCGAGCGCTCGAGTAGTGAGTATGTCTGACCAACCAGCACAGCCGCGCGGGAAAACTGCGCCGCCGGTGTCTTTATCGAACCCGCACGATGCGCACCTGAAGCCCTCGGCGCTGCCGCCGGCTCTTCAGTGGTTGGCCATCGGCTTGTTCGTGGCGGCGGTTGTGGTGTCGGGCTTCTATGCCGTGTTCGAGCACTGGCGCCGCGCCACGCTGCTGCTGGGCGGGGCGCTGGTGTGGCTGACGGTGGTCCGCCTGACCTGCGATTCCTCGCGGGTCGGCGTGCTCGCGGTGCGCTCCCGGCGCTTCGACGCCTGCTTTACAGGC
Organism: Corynebacterium sp. HMSC078A10; assembly: GCF_001811565.1. Taxonomy (NCBI): domain Bacteria; kingdom Bacillati; phylum Actinomycetota; class Actinomycetes; order Mycobacteriales; family Corynebacteriaceae; genus Corynebacterium; species Corynebacterium sp. HMSC078A10. The sequence continues at coordinate 115,503 of NZ_KV805205.1, forward strand.
ATCTTGGGCGCGGCGATGGTGTTCATGGCCTTTTCCATCGACGCGCTTGGATCGTAACGCGTTTGGCTCCCGGAAAGAGCCAAACGGCTTCTTAAATGTAATACTCGTCGCCCACGTACGCAGGGCCCACGTCTAAGCCATTTGGCGCCGAGAGCAGCAGGAAGTTGCGCAGGATACGGTTCATCTGCCGGGTCTCCGTCAGAAAAGCATCGTGGCCCACGGGTGAGACAATCTTGGCCATCGCCAGCAGCTGGTTGACGTTGCGGGAGATGTGCTCCTGCTGGTGATAGGGGTAGAGGATATCCGTGTCCACGCCCACCACCATCGTTGGTACCTGGGAGGCCGCCAACGCCTTGATGAGCCCGCCGCGCCCGCGGCCGACGTCATGCCGGTTCAGCGCCTCCGTGAGAACCACGTAGGAACCCGCATCGAAGCGCTCGGTGAGTTTCGCCCCCTGGTAATCCAGGTAGGAGTTCACCGCGAAACGCTGGTTCAGCTGGCGGTGCGGCCCCAAGGGATTCTCGCCTTGCTGTGCGGTAGCGCCGAAGCGCTCGTCGATTTCCTGCTCGCCGCGATACGTCAAGTGCGCGATACGGCGCGCCGCCGCCAGGCCATCCCGCGGAGTCTTGTCCGTGAGGTAGTAATTGCCGCCATGCCAAAACGGGTCGCGCTCAATGGCGGAAATCTGCGCGGATTGGATGCCAATCTGCCAGCCCGAAGCCCTGGCCGACACCGCAATCACACACACCGCCGACACGCTTTCCGGGTGCAGCAAGCTCCACTCCAGAGTCCGCGCCCCGCCCATCGAGCCGCCGAGCACCGCGTGCACACGCGAAATACCCAGCTCCTTCAAGCAGTCGTGCTCGGCCTCCACCAAGTCCCGAATCGACAGCGCCGGGAAGCGCCCGCCCCACGGCTTTCCATCCGGGTGCAGCGACTTTGGCCCCGTCGAGCCGTTGCAGCCACCCAGCGCATTGGTCGCGATAACGCACCAGCGCGTGGTGTCCAGGGCCTTGCCCGGGCCCACCAGGTCGGACCACCAGTCCGCCACGTTGGAATCCCCGGTCAGCGCGTGCTCGACCACCAAGACATTGTTGACGCCGTCCGGGTCGCCGGCGAAAGCGCCCCAGCGTTGGTAGGCCAGGGAGGCGTCGGCAAGCACGGCGCCTGCTTCGGTGGTGAAGTCACCGATGGGGACGACGGCGAGCTCGCCTTCGGGCGCGAGCTCCGGGATGGCGCTAACCAATGGCCGCGAACCCACGCTCGAGGTCGGCGATGATGTCGTTGACGTCCTCAATACCGACGGACAGGCGCACCGTGGCCTGCGTAATGCCCGCGGCCTTGAGCGCTGCCTCGTCGGACTGGGAGTGCGTGGTGGTCGCCGGGTGCACCACCAGGGAGCGGGTATCGCCGATGTTGGCCAGGTTCGAGTGCAGCTTCAGCGCATCGATAAACACCCACGCCTCATCGCGGCCGCCGTCGATGTCGAAGGAGAGCACGGAGCCGGTGTAGTCATAGCCCAGCTTCTCCTTGGTGGCCTTGTAAGGCGAGGACTCCAGGCCGGCGTAGTTGACCTTCGTGACCTTGGCGTGGGACTCCAGGTACTCGGCCACGGCCTGGGCGTTGGCATTGTGCTTCTCGACGCGCAACTGCAACGTCTCAATGCCATTCAGCGTCAGCCAGGCGTTGAATGGGGAGATGGCGGCACCCGTATCGCGCAGCAGGCCCGCACGCGCCTTGACGGCGAAGGCCGGTGCGCCCAGGTCGGCGTACTTGAGGCCGTGGTAGGCCTCGTCCGGGGTGACGAAGTAGGGGAAGACGGGCTCGCCGTCGCGCTCGACGGTCCAGTCGAAGGAGCCACCGTCGATGATGGCACCACCGATGGCGGAGCCGTTGCCGCTGTAGAACTTGGTGGTGGAGACCACGACGATGTCTGCGCCCAGCTCCAGCGGGCGGGCGAGCGCGCCGGTGGCGATGGTGTTATCCACGATGAGCGGGACCTGGTTCTTGTGGGCTACCTCGGCGATGGCGGGGATGTCGAGGACATCGGCGACTGGGTTGCCGAAGGTCTCGCCGTAAAAAGCCTTGGTGTTGGGCTGGACGGCGTCCTGCCAGGAGGCCGGGTCGTCGGGGTTCTCGACGAGGGTGACGTCAATGCCGAGGCGCTTCAAGGTCACGGTAAAGAGGGTGGAGGTGCCACCGTAGAGGCGCGGGGAGGTGACGATGTGGTCGCCGGCGGAGGCCAGGTTCAGGATGGCAGCGGTCTCGGCGGCCTGGCCGGAGGCGAAAGCCACGGCGGCCACGCCACCTTCGAGGGAAGCGAGGCGCTCCTCCAGCGCGTCCTGCGTGGGGTTGGTCAGGCGGGTATAAATCGGGCCGGCATCCGAGAGGTTGAAGCGGTTGGCGGCGTGCTCGGCGTCGTTGAAGACATACGAGGTGGTTTGGTAAATCGGCACGTTGCGTGCGTTGGTGGAGCCGTCCAGGTTCTGGCCGGCGTGGAGGGCGCGGGTGGCAAAGGACCACTCGTTGACTTTGGAATTATCGTATTTGGTGCTCATGTCAGGAAAGGCTAGACCAAGCGGTTCAGTGCCGTTAGTGGTTTTCTAGAAACCGCAGGCAAGCCCGAGAATAAAAATAGACCGAGCGGTTGGTTCGGCTTAGATTTCGATGCTTTCACCAACCCGCAGGCGCCGATAGCCGCTCACCCCGGCGCGTTGGAGCATGCCGTCGGTGATCTGCTTGCCGGCGTCGGAAAGCACGGCGTCATGGATGGGAACCGTAAGCCGCGCACCGATGCGCATGGCGTAATCCGCGGCATCCGCCCCGCGCACCCACGGGCCGGCGATGGGGAGCAGGAGCACGTCTACCGTGAGTCCTTCCGAGACAACCCACTGGTCGCCGGGGTGCAGCACGCCGCCGAAGAAATAACCCAGGTTCTCCGGGCGCGGGATATTGGGGTGGATCTCCTCGTGGAGGCCGCCCACCGCGTGAATCTCAAGGCCCAGAACTGTAAACGTCTCTCCAGCATGCACGATGGTGCCGGAGCCGAGGGCGTCGATAGCCTCCCGCGTTCCCCACACCGGCAGGCCGCTCCCGCGCACGGCATCGACGTCGAGGTGGTCACCGTGTGCGTGCGTGAGCAGCACCGCTTCGGCGCCTTCGAGGCAGCTCAGGTCAGAGAGGGGACCGGGGTCGATAACGATGCGACCCTGGGGTGCCTCGACGGCCACGGCGGATTGTCCATGCAGAGATAGCTTCATGATTCCCACGCTAGCCAAAAGTAAAGGAATACAGCGAGAGCCCTTCGCTTACTTCCAGCTCGATTGTTTCGGTGTGATTGTCAGGTTCCCGGACGAGATCCACCGTGCCGTCCTCGGTGATGTCAAAGGTGCGGACCGAACCATCGGCGTGATGCACGCGAACCGTTCCTTGCCCTGATGCCACGAGCTGTACCCGGGCGGCGCGGTAGTTCAGTCGCAGGCGCGCGTGAGGTCCGGCGGTGATGGGCTGGTCGGCCAGCGTCCACGTCCCGCCCAGCGAATATTGACCTAACGGCGGCTCGTTCATGGTGAACTGGTGCGTGCCGACGCGGTAGTCGGCGTTGGCGAAATACTGTGCGCGTGCGGTGCCGAGGTACGTCTCCGGCGAGCGCGGCGCGCTGTTCGCATCGGCGGTCTCGATTGGTTCGGGTAGCTCTATGCTGGGGTCGCGCTCGAGGAGAAGCTCACGAATGAGGCGCTCGGTCTCGGCGTAGTCGCCCTCGCCATGGTGGGATTGGCGCAGCATGCCGTGCTTGTCGACGACATAGTGCGCCGGCCAGTACCGATTCCCAAAGTTCTTCCACGTGGCGAAGTCATTGTCTTGCGCCACCGGGTATTCGATTCCTTGCTCGCGGGCCGCGCGGCGCACGTTGGCAGCCTCGTGCTCGAAAGCGTATTCCGGCGCGTGGATGCCGACGATGTCGAGGCCGTAGTCCTTGTAGTGCGCATAGAGCTTGGTCAGGTGCGTGTTGTTGCGCTGGCAGTTGATGCAGGCATAGGCCCAGAAATCGATGAGGGTGACCTTGCCAGAGGTACGCGGATCGACCGGCAGATCCGTGTTGAACCAGCCGGTCAACCCCGCGAACGCGGGCACTGGGGTTCCTTCGGCTGTTCGGGCGGCCTGCTCAACTGGGGTGGCGTCGGCGTTGATGCTGGGGAGCTTCTGCTGCAGCCAGGCGGGCGCGCCGAGTGAAATCGCACCAGCCATGGCGATAACTACCACTCCCGCGGTGATGCGCACCCCGCGCTGGTGGGAGCGGAAAGCATCGACGCGTTTGCCCACCTCGTTGCCGCCCAAAGCGAAGGCCAGCAGGGGGATGGCCACGCCGAGAGCGAAGGAGAGGCAGAGGGTGAGGATGTGGGCGTCGACAGTCCCAGTGGCGCCCGCCACGGAGATGGCGGCGAGTACAGGGCCGGCGCAGGGGACGAAGACAACCCCCATGGCCAAGCCGACGACGAACCCGCCTTTGCCGCGGGCCTTGGATTGCAAGCTGCCAGCTTTCGAGAGTTTCTGGAAAGGCCACTCAAGGATTTCTTGCACGCGGGGAAACACCATTCCCAGGCCCACGAGAACGAGCAGCGCGATTCCCACTTTCCACAGGATGTCGGCCGGCAGGCCCAGGGAATTGAGCAGCGTTGTGGCAAACAGCGTGACGAGGCTGAAACTTGTGACGAGTCCGCCCACGACCTGCCATGGCCGCCACCGTGAGCCGCCGCTAACGGCGAGGACCAGCGGCAAGACCGGCAAGATGCAGGGCGAGATGCCCGTGATAAGGCCACCGGTAAACCCGATGAACAGCGTTGATAGCATGCTGTACTCCTTCGCTTGGTGTGCGGTGTGGGTATGCAACTAGTTCGGAGCACGAGTGAAAAACGGATTGGTTTTAAATCCATCCAATCCGCATCGCGGGGCGGCTCCGAATAGTCAGATACAGGGCCCGGAAAAGCCGAGCCCCGATTGCTTGAAGAAGGAGCACCGAAATGAAGAAGCTTGTTACTGTCGCCGCTGCACTTGCTGTTGCCGCCAGTGGGTTGGTCGCCTGCAACGACAAGAAGGAAGACATGGACATGATGCCCAGCTCGGAGATGATGGCCCCGAGCGAGGAAATGACTAAGTAAAACTGCCATGTCCACCCCGCTGCTGGAGGTAAGCTCAACACCCGTGCCTGCGATGTCCCCCAATGAACACGAGCGGCTGAACCGCCTTTTGGTTCAGACCGCTTCCGCAGATAAGCATGCCTTCAGCGCGCTGTACGACGCCCTCGCACCCACCGTGTACAGCGTGTGCCTGAGCGTTCTGCGCAATCCCGCCTTAGCAGAGGAAGTTGCTCAAGACGTCTTCGTTGAGGTCTGGACCTCCGCCGCGAAGTTTGACCCGCGACGGGGGAATGCTCGCTCGTGGGTGGGCAGGTTGGCGCATGGGAGGGCCGTCGATAAGCTGCGCAGCCATGTGGCCGCAGTGCAGCGCGATGACCGCGACTCGAAGCTTGAGCACGCCACTTTTGCTGAGCCGATTGAAGACGAAGCCCTGAACAATGTGGAGGCTCACCTCCTGCGCCGGGCCGTCGTCGAGATTGGGGAGCCGCATTCCACCGCGGTGGCGCTCGCTTTTTTCGATGGCTTGACGCATGCTGAGCTGGCAGAATCAACGGGAGTACCGCTGGGTACGGCCAAGACGCGCGTGCGCGACGGTGTTAAGAAGCTAAAAGCGATTCTCGGAAGGGAGGGGCGATGAGCAACACGCATGAGTTTTCTGATGAGACTTTCGATGACTTCCTCGATTCCCTCCCCGAGGTCGAACCGCCGGTGCGAATGAAAGATGCCGTCTTTGCGGAAATTGACGGTGGCGAAGCTACCGAGGTCATCGAGCTTCCGCGCCGCCGTTGGCGGGCCTTCGTGGCGGTGCCGGCTGCGGCGGCGGTCCTCGTAGTAGGCATGGTTGCCGTGCCGCCCTTGTTGCAGTCCGATGACTCGCAGAATCAGACGAGCGATAGCGCGCGGGTAGAGGCTGAATCGCCCGGCGAGAAGTCGATGCACGCCATCATGGGGGCAGAGGATCTCATGCAGGGCAACGCCGATGCATCGGGTGCACAGCTGGATATCGTGTCTTCGGCGTCGATGGAGAAATCCGGCGCGATGGTGGATGGCCAGCCGCAGCTCGCCGATGGCATGGGCGCCCAGGTATGGGCAGTCAGCGCCGATGGCGGCATGGCTTCGGCGGGGGTCATCGGCCAGGACCCACACGATGGGGTATGGATGCCCTTCGACGGCGCGGCAGTCAAAGTCATGGTCACCGAGGAACCCGCAGGCGGCAGCGAGCAACCGACAGGCCGCACCCTCGCCACCGTTACTTTGGCCAGCGCTAGCTAGCCTTGTATGCGATAGGGCAGCTACGCGCCAGGCCAGCTACGTGTCAGCTAGTTAAAGCCTGCTTGACCAGCTCCAGCGCGGCGGCGAGTTCGACGTCGCTCAAATGCCCAAAGCCCAAGACCACGCCTTCCTCGGCGGGCGCGCCGCCCCAATAATCGCGCAGCGGGGTCAGCGTGAGGCCCAGATCGGCCGCGCGCTGGACGACGCCCTCCTCACACAACAACACCGCGTGGAGCCCGCCGTGGATGGGCAGAAGGGTAGCTGGGGTGTCTTCCAGCGCGGCTTGGACGAGGTCGCGGCGGCGCTTGTAGGCGCGGCGCATCCGCCCGGTATGTCGCCGCAGCGCACCGCTGGCCAGGTAGTTCGCCAGCGCCGCCTGGGGGATAGCGCCGACAGGCTGGCCGAAGACCTCCCGCACGCGGTCCACGCCCGCGCGCAAGCTCGGCGGCACCACGAGGTAGCCGCAGGCAATCGACGGCGAAATCACCGAGGAAAATGTGCCCAGCAACACCGTGTGTTCCGGAGCGAGCGCGGTCAGCGCGGGCAAGGGCTGGCCCACGTAGCGCAGCTCGGAATCGAAATCATCCTCGATGATGAGCACGTCATTGCCGCGCGCCCACTCGACGAGCTCCGCGCGCCGGGCAGCCGGCAGCGAACCGCCATAGGGGTGCTGGTGGGAGGGGGTGACGATGAGAACGTCGAGGTCAACGGTGGGGACGGTGACGCCGTGGGCGTCGGTGGGGACGTCGACAAGCGTGTGCCCCAAGGCCTGGGGGATGCGGCGCAGGCTGGGGTAGCCGGGGGATTCCACGCCCACGCGCAAATGGCCGCCCAGCGCGCGCAGCAGCACCGACAGCCCGTCGCGGGCGCCGGCGGTGATGACGACATAAGCCGGGTCGACGGTCAGCCCGCGCATGTGGCGCAGGTGCGCGGCCACCTCGCGGGGGAGATCGCCGGAAGGATCCACCGCGGCCTTGCGCCACGCCGCCCTCCATTCGGGGGTGATGATTCCGGCTGTATCGGGCAAACCGGGGGTCAACTCCACGCGCGGTGGGGCAGGGGAGGGCCGTGGCGCAGGATGAGGCTGCGGGGCGCGCCCGTGGGGCAGGTGCGGGTTGATGACGGTGCCCGATCCAACCGCCGCGGTCAGGTAGCCCTCGGCGGTGAGCTGTTCATAGGCGGTGACCACACTGCCTCGGGAAACGCCCAAATCGCGGGCTAGCGATCGCGTCGACGGAACTTGCTCGCCGGGCAGCAGAATGCCCGCCGCGACTTGGGTGCGGAGGGCTTCGGCGATCTGCACCGGCAGCGCGCGCGTATCAGATGGGTCGAGACGGAAAGACACGGCCCCATCATAAGTGGTCTAATTCAACACTCGGGAAATGGCTCTTGTCTTGGACCAATTTCCTGCGCCACTATGTGAGCCATGACTGAACAGAAGAATGAACAGGGACGCGCCACGACGCGCGTCAAGCGTGGACTGGCTGACATGCTCAAGGGTGGCGTCATCATGGACGTCGTTACCCCGGAGCAGGCACGAATTGCTGAAGACGCGGGTGCTTCCGCCGTCATGGCGCTGGAGCGCGTGCCGGCCGATATCCGCGCCCAGGGCGGCGTGGCCCGCATGTCCGATCCGGACCTCATCGAGGGCATCGTCAACGCCGTGTCCATCCCGGTGATGGCGAAGGCCCGCATCGGCCACTTCGTGGAGGCGCAGATTCTCGGCGAGCTGGGCGTGGACTTCATCGACGAGTCCGAGGTGCTCAGCCCCGCCGATTACGTCAACCACATCAACAAGTGGGATTTCGACGTGCCCTTCGTCTGCGGTGCTACCAACCTGGGCGAGGCCCTGCGCCGCATCACCGAGGGCGCGGCCATGATCCGCTCCAAGGGTGAGGCCGGCACTGGCGACGTCTCCGAGGCCGTCAAGCACCTGCGCACCATCAAGGGCGAAATCGCGCGCCTCCAGAACCTCGACCGCGACGAACTCTACGTGGCGGCCAAGGAGTTGCAGGCACCGTACGACCTGGTTGCTGAGGTTGCGGAGACCGGCAAGCTGCCGGTCGTGCTGTTCGTTGCTGGTGGTGTGGCTACGCCTGCCGACGCCGCCCTCGTCCGCCAAATGGGCGCCGAAGGCGTCTTCGTCGGCTCCGGCATCTTCAAGTCCGGCGAGCCCGCGAAGCGTGCGGAGGCCATCGTGAAGGCGGCGACCCTCTACGACCAACCGGCAGAGCTGGCTAAGATCAGCCGCGGCCTGGGCGAGGCCATGGTGGGCATCAACGTCAACGACATCCCCGCCCCGCACCGCCTGGCTGAGCGCGGCTGGTAGGACCTGTGCGCGCAAAGAACATAGAGTGCGCACAGGGCACGATGACGGCGGCGGACACGACGCGACCGCTCGTTGGCGTGCTCGCGCTGCAAGGCGGAGTGGAAGAGCACATCGCTGTGCTGGAGAGCCTCGGCGCTGCAACGCGCCGGGTGCGCCTGCCGCAGGATCTCGACGGGCTGGACGGAATCATTCTGCCGGGCGGCGAGTCGAGCACCATCGATAAGCTGGCGCGCTCTTTTGGCGTCGCTGAGCCGCTGCGCCGCGCCGTCGAAAATGGGCTGCCGGTCTTGGCCACCTGCGCGGGGCTCATCTACAGCGCCCGCGAGCTGGAAAACCCCGCCCCGGGCCAGCAGACGCTGGGGCTTATCGACGTCACCGTGCGCCGCAACGCCTTCGGAAACCAGCGCTTCTCCGAGGAGCGCACCGTGCCCGTCGCGATGCAAAGCCAGTGGTCCGGTGTAGGAGCCTCAGGAGTCGGCGAGCCTCTAGCCATCGAGGCGAGCTTCATTCGCGCGCCCATCGTTACCCGCGCGGGTGAGGGCGTCGAGGTCATCGCCACCGTGCCCCTCCCTGCACCTGACATTGTTTCCGGTGGCGAGGGAAGTGGTGTCGGGGCGCGAACTCGTCCTGCCGCAGGGCGCGAGGTGATTGTGGGCGTGCGCCAAGGATGCGTCACGGCGTTGAGCTTCCATCCGGAAGAAAACGGCGACTCGCGCCTCCACGCCGCGTGGCTCGCTTCCCTCGTTCGCTAACTAATTCTGCCCGGAAGCTCTTTCCTTAAATAACTATCGCTCAATAGTGATCTGGGATACATTGAGATGTGCCAGCTGAACACATCACGCCCAGAAAGGCACTTTGCCGTGAGCACACCCGCCCCTGAACAAGTCCGCGAAGATATCCGCTTCCTCGGCCGGGTGCTCGGCCGGGTCATCGCGCAGCAGGAAGGCGAGGACGTCTTCGAGCTCGTCGAATCGACCCGCCGCATGGCCTTCGACGTGGCGCACGGCGATGCAAAGCCCGAAGACCTCGTCGCCATCTTCCGCGATCTCGACATCACCAAGGTCAACCTCGTGGCCCGTGCATTCAGCTATTTCGCGCTCATCGCCAACCTCGTAGAGGATCTGGATGACGAGTCCGTTGAAGCGCCCGTCTCCTTGCGCAAGACATTCGCCAAGCTCAAGGAAGAAGGCGTCACGCCAACCGACGCCTCCTCCGTCATCCGCGGCGCGCACGTCGCCCCCGTTCTCACCGCGCACCCCACCGAAACCCGCCGCCGCACCGTCTTTGATACGCAAACCCGCATCAAGACTCTCCTCAAGAAATCACACCGCGGCGGCGACATGGCGGCAATCGAGAAAGAAATGTATCTGCGCATGACGCTGCTCTGGCAGACCGCGCTGATTCGCATCGCCCGCCCCACCCTCGAAGACGAGATTGACGTCGGCCTGCGCTATTACAAGCTGTCGCTGCTCGACCAGGTCCCTGCCCTCAACCGCGCCATTCGCCACGCCATGCGTGAGACCTTTGGCCAGCAGCTTCCCGATTCCCCCGTCGTCCGCCCCGGCTCCTGGATTGGCGGCGACCATGACGGCAACCCGTACGTCGACGAGCACACCCTGACCTATGCCACCCGCAAGGCCGCGGCGACGGTGCTGCAGTACTACGCCGACGAGCTCGGCGAGCTGGAGCGCGAGCTCTCCCTATCAGACCGCTATTCCTCCAGCTCCAAAGAGCTGGGCGCGCTTGCCGACGCCTCCCACAACGACGAAAAATCCCGCGTCGACGAACCCTACCGCCGGGCCATCTTCGGCATCCGGAAGAAGGTGCTGGCGAGGTTGGAAGGGGAGGCGTCGCCAAGCGCCTATGCGTCGCCGGAGGAACTCAAACGTGACCTGGACGTGATCGACCGCTCGCTGCGCCAGTTCAATGACGACATCATCGCCGATGACCGCTTGGCTCGATTGCGCTCGGCGGTAACCACGTTTGGATTCCATCTTTCGACGCTGGACATGCGCCAGAATTCGGAGTCCTTCGAGAACGTCCTCACCGAGATTTTCGCCGCGGCTACCATCACCCCGGACTACCGCGCGCTGGGGGAGGAGGAGAAGGTCGCGCTGCTCGTGCGCGAGCTGCAGACCAATCGGCCGCTGCTTTTCCCCGGTGCTGAGAAGGAATTCACCGAGGATACCGCGAAGGAGCTGGGCATCTTCCGTGCGGCGGCGCGCGCTGTGCGGGACTTTGGGCCGGAGTCGGTGTCGCATTGCATCATCTCCATGACGGGAACGGTCTCCGACATTCTGGAGCCGATGGTGCTACTCAAGGAGGTGGGACTGAGCGAGGTCGATGTGGTGCCGCTGTTTGAAACCATCGAGGATCTGAAGGCCGGCGCCGGCATCCTGGAGAAGCTGTGGCAGGTGCCCGTGTACCGCGAGCATCTGCGCTCGCGCGGGGATGTCCAAGAGGTGATGTTGGGGTATTCGGATTCCAACAAGGACGGCGGTTATTTGCAGGCGAACTGGGCGCTGTACGACGCCGAACTGGCCCTCGTTGAGCTCTGCGCGCGCCACGGCGTGGAGTTGCGGCTGGCGCATGGTCGCGGCGGGGCGGTGGGCCGCGGTGGTGGCCCGACGTATGACGCGATTTTGGCGCAGCCGAAGGGCGCGGTGTCGGGTTCGGTGCGTATCACCGAGCAGGGAGAGGTGATTTCTGCGAAGTATGGTGCGCCGGAGACTGCGCGCCGCCACTTGGAGGCGTTTGTTTCCGGAGCGCTGGAGGCATCGTTGTTGGATACCGAGCCCATTACGGATCCGGAGCGCGCCTACGAGATCATGCGCGAGCTGGCGGCGTTGAGTGGCGTGGCCTACCGCCAGCTTGTCGACGACCCCGGGTTCATCACCTACTTCACCCAGTCCACCCCGCTGCACGAGATTGGCGAGCTCAACCTGGGCTCGCGCCCGACCTCGCGCAAGCAGACCACCGCGATTACGGATTTGCGTGCGATTCCCTGGGTGCTGTCGTGGTCACAATCCCGCACCAACATTCCGGGCTGGTTCGGCGTGGGCAGCGCGGTGACGGCGTGGGTTCAGCAACCTTCTGGAGGATCGACAGCCTCCGGAGGTGCAGCAAGAGCGGTAGATGCCACAGCGGATGTAGCAGCGACCGAGAAGGCTGGAGCAGATACCGGAGCTGGAGAAGAGAAGCGCTGGGAGGAGCTGCGCGAGCTGTACCGTACGTGGCCCTTCTTCCGCTCCGTGTTTGCCAACATGGCGCAGGTCATGGCCAAGGCGGAGATGCAGCTGGCGCGCCTGTACGCCAACTTGGTCGACGACAAGGGCACCGCAGACCGTATCTTTGGCCTGATATCCGAGGAATTTGAGCGCACCCGCGAGGTCTACCTTAAGGTCACCGGCAACGCAGAGTTGGTCAGTGAGAACCAGCGCCAAGCACGTTCACTCAAGCGGCGCTATCCTTACCTGCTTCCGCTCAACGCCGTCCAGTTGGAGTTGCTGCGCCGCTACCGCCGCGGCGATGACCAGTTCCTAGTGTCCAAGACCATCCAGGTCACGATGAACGGGCTAGCCACCGCGCTGCGCAACGCCGGCTAAACCGCCCGCCCGCCCGGCCAACCGGCACGGCCAAAATTCCTGCAGGACAGGCTTGAGCGGATGATCAGTTCCATGAGGTAAGCCGGCACACCGAATGCCCCGCGAGGAGGTGATTTCCTGCGGGGTTCGGTTCAATCATGCACCTTGCCCGGCTTTACGCTGCCAAGATGAGTGCTGCCAAGCTGGGCGCTGCCAAGGTGGGCGTGGTGGCTAGTTGAAGGCGCTGGTGAAGACTGGCGAGGCGTCGTATGGCGGGATCCATGCCACCCGCCCGCCGATGCGATCCATGCGGCCGCGTGAGGGCGGGGCATCGGGATCATCGTCGTTGACCCCGTTGTGGTACGGACACAGCGGCACCAGGTTGAGGATGTTGGTGGGCCCGCCGCGGGCCCAAGCCTTGATGTGGTGAATCTGGCACTTCTCAAAGGGAACCTTGCAGCCCTCCCAGGCGCAGCAGGGATTCTCCGCGGCCAAGGCGAGACGCTGCTTGGCGGTGGCGAAGCGCTGGAAGCGGAAGACATCGAGCGGACCGTGTTCGCGGCTGACTGCCACGATAACCCCCTTGTCCAGCAAAGCGCGCTCCACCAGCTGCGAGCCGGTCATCGTCGCGCCACTGGTGGTGCGGACGATGAACTCCTCGCCGTCCTTGTCGGTATTGCCCTTGAGCAGCTCGGCGTAGTCATCGAGCTGCAGGACCGCTATGGTGGCAACCTCAGTCTTGACGACGCCGCCCTCCAGATTTTCGAGGAAGCTCTCGCCGGGGCGTTCCTGGTCGATACCCTCAAATACGCCCGTCAGCTGGAGCGAGTCCGCCGTCACCGTGAGCGTGGCCAGGCCGTTGCCATGCTGGGTGAGCTTGGCGCGCTCGGCATACGTGCGGGGCTTGCGCATTTGACGCAGGCGCTTGCGCGCTACCTTTTCCACCAGCTCCGCGCTGGTCTGGCACAGTTCCACGCGCAAATCCCATGCTTTGTTGTGGTCCCGAACTTTGGCCACGAAGTGCTCGATAAGCTGCAAGGTCACCAGCCCGTGTCCCCGCCGGCGCGCGGCTTCGACCGCCGTGCGCTGCTTCTTCGTCGATGAGGTGTGCCCGAAGTAGGTGTGGTGGAGGGAGAGGAACACGGTGGCGTCGGCAGGCGCGGCGCCGAGGGCGACTAGGTCAGCTTCAGACAGACCCGCGCACTCGGCCACCAAGTCAATGGCGCGGCCGAGGGCGGCGAAGAAGGTCTGCAATCTCATACCCCGCAGCCTAAAAGCACCCCATCCCGCCGCCAAGCCCCGAACTAGCCATCCGACGAAATCTGTGGATAACTAGTCGGCACTAGGCCCCGGCGAGACCGCGGCGCTTGAGCAGCGGCGCGACGTCCTTGTCGCGGCCGCGGAACTCGCGGTAAGCCTCCGTGAAGTCGCGGGACGCGCCCTTCGACAGAATGACATCGCGGAACTTCTGACCGGCCTCGCGGAGGTCGGTTTGCTCCTTGAACCACTCGAAACCATCGGCGTCGAGCGCCTCGGCCCAGAGATAGGAGTAGTAGCCCGCCGAGTAGCCGCCGGCAAAGATGTGGTTGAAGTACGTCGAGCGATAGCGCGGCGCGATGAGCTCGTTGTCCAGCCCGGCCGCGCGCAGGGCCTCGGCCTCAAACTCGGCGACGGCCTCCGGGGTGGCCTCCAACTTGGCAGCCTCGGCAGCACTCAGGGAATGCCATGCGAGGTCGATGATCGATGCCCCCAGATACTCCGAGGTGGCGAATCCCTGGCCGAATTCGGAGGCGGCGGAGATGGCAGCGAGAAGCTCGTCCGGAATAGGTTCGCCGGTCTCCACGTGGCGGGCGTATTCCTTGACCAGTCTCTCATCGAGCGCCCAGTTCTCGTTGATCTGCGAGGGGAACTCCACCCAGTCGCGCGGGACGTTGGTGCCGGCGAAGGTGGGGTAGCGGACGTCGGAAAGCAGGCCGTGCAGGGCGTGGCCGAATTCGTGGAAGACGGTGCGGACCTCGTCCATGTTTAGCAGCGGCTGCGAGCCGTCGGCGGGCTTGGTGATGCCCATGACGTTGACGATGACCGGCTTGCGCTCCAGCAGCCGGGATTGGCCCACGAACTCGCTCATCCACGCGCCGCCGCGCTTGGTGGGGCGCCCGAAGTAGTCAGTAAGAAGAAGGCCGATCCCCTTACTCTCGTGATTGACGTCTCTGTCAATCACCTCCCAGACGCGAACCCCCTCCGCGTAGCCCTCGAGGTCATCGCGTGGGGTGACGGTGATGCCGTAGAGGCGCTCGGCGGCGGCGAAGACACCCTTCTCCAGGACCTGGTCCAGCGGGAAGTACTTGCGCAGTTCTTCCTCATCGAGGGAGAAGTCGCGGGCGCGGACCTTGGATTCCCAATAAGGCCAGTCCGCGGCGCTAAAACCTTGACCGTTAAGCGTTGCTTCCTCCGCGAGGAGTTTCTGCTCGCCTTCGGCGTTGGCCGCGGCGGCGGGGGCGAGGTCGAAGAGCATGGTGCGGGCGGCGTCGGCAGTCGCGGCGGTTTCCTCGGCGATGACGTAGTCGGCATGCGTGGCAAAGCCCAGCAGCTCGGCGCGCTCGGCGCGCAGCTGGACGGCCTCGATGAGACCCGGGATGTTGTTCTCGGAGCCTCTGCTTGCCGACGCCCCATACAACCTCCCCCTCGCATCCTCCCGCGCCAGACGGCTCAGCTCGGACTGCACGGTCGGCAGCTCCAGCGGGATGACATAGCCCTCGCGGCCTATCGCCTCGGCGTCGGCCTTGGCGGAGGCGATGCGCTCGGCGGGCAGGCCCTCGAGTTCTTCCTCGGTGAAGGAGACCGCGCGCTCGCGGGTAGACGCCATGAGGTTGCGGCCGAATTCTTCAGAGAGCGCGGAGAGGCGCTGGTTGATCTCGGACAGGCGGGCCTTGCCAGCCGCGTCGAGGTCGGCGCCCTTGCGGGCAAAGGTGCGCAGGAGGTGGTCGTGGAGGCGCTGGCCTTCGGCGTCGTCGGCAGGCGGCGTGGCCTCCTTGATGCGCGCGTAGAGCACCTCGTTCTGGTAGATCGCGTCATAGTGCGCGGACAAGCGCGGGTAGATGTCGGCGGCGATCTCCTCCATCTCCTCGGTGACGTCCGTGCCGGAGAGGTTGCCAAAGACCGCCATAACGCGGTCGAGGTCCTGCCCGGAGCGCTCGAGCGCCTCCACCGTGTTTTCCCACGTGGGGGCGGCGGGGTTGTCGGTGATGGAGGCGATCTCGGCGTCGTGAAGCGAGAGTGCCTCGTCGAAGGCGGGGCGGTAGTGCTCGACCTTGATCTTCGCAAACGGCGGGAGCTGGTAGGGCAGCGTGGAGGGAGTCAGCAGTGGGTTAGTCATAAGAAACTACCGTACCTAATAAGCTCCGCCCTATGTGATCGCTTTCACTAAACTATCCGACCGGGACCGGCGTGCGTTCCTTGCGCTGGGTTGTGGCACGGTTCACCAGAATGACATCGAGAACCAGGAAAGCTGCCAAGGTGATTCCTAAGAGCGGCAGGAAGACTCCGGCGGTGGCGGCGAATAGCGCGCCCAACCCTGTGGCGGCCCAGGAAAAGTGGGCAGTCGGGAGGAAGCGTGGGCGGCGTTTCCACCACATGTAGTAGCCCAGCACCACCAGCGCGGCGGTGGCCAGCCCCAGTGCGAGCAGTGCAATCTGCAGTGGCAGCCCGAACATGATGCCCATGTGCAGGTAGATGCCCCAGCTGCTGAGCTTGCTAAACAGCGGCAGGCTGGAGAAAGGCTGCCGGTCGATGACCTCTCCGGTGGCGCCATCCACCGAGAGCGCATCGGAGGTGGTGCGCCATTCCACCCACCGTTCGCTGACCTGCCAGGCGGAGTGGGCATCCTCCGGCGGGTACAGGCGCAGCGGTCCGGTCAGCCCCTCGGCGCGGCCGGTGGCGAGGACGCGCTCGGCGTCGGCAGCCACGCTCGCGCTTGACGACGCTCCATGCCCTTCATGGCCTTCATGCCCGGTGTGCTCATGCGTTTCAGTGGTGGTGCCGTGCAGGGCGGTGTTGATGGGAGTGGCTTTCCAGTGCATGCGCTCGACGAGGGAATCGACGTTCCCGCCGGCCAGACCGGACCAGGTGATGCCGGTGGCAGAGAGGCCAAGCAGACCGATGAAGATCCACGCGCCAACAGTGGAGTGCAGGCGAGTGGCCTTCCAGCGGGCAGAGTGCTTAGGCTGCTGCTGTGCGGCGTTCGCGGTTGCTTTGTTCTTCGGGCGGCGGCGAATCCACCACATGTAGAGGCCTCCACAGGCCATGACCCACAACCACGAAGCGGCTAGCTCCGAGTAGAGCTCACCGACCTTGCCCAGGTGGAAGCTTTCGTGCAGGGAGGAAATCCAACGGCGCAGCGGCATCTCGCCTAGGCCCGAGTAGGTGGGGTAGTCCCCGATGACCTTGGCGGTTGCGGGGTTGATGAAGACGGTGCGCTGCAGGCTCTCGTCGATGCTTTCATCGGAGACCAGCACGCGCGTGGAATCCGTCGGTGTCGTGGCCGGCCAGACCTGAGTGACCGGCATGTCAGGGTGCTCGTGCTGTGCGGCCTGGATTTGTTCCTCCAGGCTCAGCGGATTCTCCACGGTAGGCACCGTCAATACGTCGTGGTAGACCACTTTCTCCAGGGAGGGCGCCACGGCATAAAGACAGCCGGTCAATGCCGCGATGAGGATGAAGGGGCCGACGAACATGCCGCCATAAAAGTGGATGCGTTGAATGAAGGATCGCAGAGCCGTCCGACTCATAAGTAGTGCTCTTTCGGGGTCTATTGATTAGGGCCTCTGCTGAACGTTCGCGGGGCGTTCAGGAGGGGCGATGGACAGGTGCTGATATCAACTGCACTAGTAGTCGGAGGCGAGGGTTTCTCGGTTCCCAGGTATTGAAAAACTTTTTAACTAACTGGGGTCCTCGGTGCTCAAAGGATGAAAATCCCGCGAGATAAGGCGCGAGAAGCAAGAAACAGTCAAGAAAAAATCTTCGCAGCTCAACGGGTAAAAATAGCGTCGCGGAGTGCTGTTTTAGGCCTGTTTGTGGTTAATGAAGCAAGAAAGCGATCCCTATTCGCTCCAGAACGGAACATAGCGCAACGAACGCGGACCGGCGTTGGGATCGTAGGCATGGATGAGTCCTTCCTCGACGGTGGCGGCAAGCAGGCGTGTGGCCTGAGCGGCTTGTGAATTCTTCAGCCCGAAGCGCTGACGGATTGAGGAATTGTTAACGGGGAGGTTCTCGAGGAAGCGAAGGCAAGCGTGTTGATAGACGGCTTGGGTCTTTTCTTCCATAGTCATCAGCGCAAAGGGGCGGTAGGCGCTGAGGGAGACGGTGGTACTTCCGTTGGCGCGAATGAGAGCAGGTGGGAAGTGCTCGGCTTCGAGTGAAGAGACGATTTTATCCCAGCCACTTCCGCGTTGCTCGACAAAATGCGCCAGACGTAAAGCTTCACCGAGATGGGTATTGCGTGTGGTGGACGCCGAGTCAATGAACCGTTGGGGGTCGATAAGCGGGGTGCCTGGGTTGGTTACTTCGACCCGATCGCTGAAAATCTCCACGGTTAAGAACCGGCCACGCTGTTCAAGATCCTGGTGCATGAGCGCATTTGCTAGCACCTCGCGGAAGGCTACCGTTGGCAACAACGGAGTCACTACGCGCTTACCACTGGAATCAATATGTTCGCCACCTGGACGAATGGTGTTGAAGAGCGTGACTATGTGGGTGAAGGAAGACGCATAGCCTTCGGTGAATTCCCATTCTCGTTCCACCTCCGTGCGTGAAGGACCGTTGAAATGTAGGACGCGGGGAGCGCGCCCGCGCAGCTCCGGAAAGTCCTGAAGAGAGCGCGCATACATGAGCGCGGACCAAGCCGGAATATGCCAGCCTTGCTCGTGTGAGTAGGAGATGGCTTTGGCGCTCCTCAACGTGTCGATGAGGGCGGCGCCTGTCGTATGTGGGAGTTCCGGTCTATTAAGGAAGAAAGCCTCAGGATCAAGCAGGTCGGTAATCGATTCGGGCTCAAGGCCCTCGGCCACTACTGTGTTCTCAAATTCGAACTGGTTGAGTTTTTGCCAGAGCTGACGTTCCTCATTGGGAAAGTCCATGAGGTTTTTCATGTAGCTGCCCTTGCGGAAATACCGCTTCCCTTCGAAGGAATACGGGGCGGACAATGCGGCGGGGATGCGCAGAAGCACAACGAGATGTCCATCAACCGTGATCTCGTCGAAGGTCAGTTCAGGGGCTGGGCTAATGACGCGGTTGAGCCAAGGAAGGAGATCCTCGTTTCCCTTCCCTTTGGTGAGCTGCCAATTAAAGGTCGTCCCGACGATGGTTCGGTCGTCGTTGACACCCCACACGAGATATCCCGCAGGCTCATCATGCAGGCGCGCCGAATTTCCCAAGGCGCAAGCATATTTCGCAATCTCCGCGCCGGAGGATAGCTTGTTTACCTTGAACTCGAGCCACGGTAGCTCAGCCGGAAGCGTTGTAAACCGTTTCACGCGGGCTACAAGTTGTTCCTCAGGCGCAGTATTGATGGGAGTCATGAGTAAAAGTATGCGCGAGAAGCAAGAAACAGTCAAGAAAAAGTCTTCGCAGCTCAACGGGTAAAAATAGCGTCGCGGAGTGCTGTTTTAGGCCTGTTTGTGGTTAATGAAGCAAGAAAAGACCGCCTCGAACTCCGGGGAGGAGACGAAGCGGTCTTTTGTTAAGCGCCTAGCGCAGAATTACTTCTTCAGGCCGTCAATGATTTCGTTGAAGGCAGCGACCGGGCGCATGGTCTGGTTGAGCTTCTCCTCGTTCGGGGCGTAGTAGCCGCCGAGGTCGACGGGGGAGCCCTGGACGTCGAGAAGCGCCTGCTCAATCTCGCCAGCCTTGGCCTCGAGGGCCTCAGCAACCGGCTTGAAGGCCTCGGCCAGCTCGGCGTCGTCAGTCTGCGCAGCCAGCTCCTTGGCCCAGTTGAGGGTCAGGAAGAAGTGGGAGCCGCGGTTGTCGTTCTCGCCTACCTTGCGGGACGGGGACTTGCCCTCATCCAGCAGGGTCTCGGTGGCCTTGTCCAACGCTGCGGCCAGCACGCCAGCCTTGGCGTTGCCGTTGGTGTTGTGCTCGTGGCGGAAGGACTCAGCCAGGGCCAGGAACTCACCGAGGGAGTCCCAGCGCAGGTGGTTCTCCTCCTGAACCTGCTGGACGTGCTTCGGAGCGGAGCCGCCGGCACCGGTCTCGAACAGGCCGCCGCCAGCCATGAGCGGAACCACGGACAGCATCTTCGCGGAGGTGCCCAGCTCCAGGATAGGGAAGAGGTCGGTGTTGTAGTCACGCAGGACGTTACCGGTCACGGAGATGGTGTCCTCGCCCTTGCGGATGCGCTCCACGGAAATCTTGGTTGCGGTGACCGGATCCTCGATGGAGATGTCCAGGCCCTCGGTGTCGTGATCCTGCAGGTACTTCTTGACCAGCTCGATGAGGTTGGCGTCGTGGCCGCGCTCCGGGTCGAGCCAGAAGATGGCCTTCATGCCGGACAGGCGGGCACGGTTGACAGCCAGCTTGACCCAGTCCTGGATCGGGGCGTCCTTGGTCTGGCAGGCGCGCCAGATATCGCCAGCTTCCACGTCGTGGGAGATAAGAGCCTCACCCTTGGAGTTGCGAACCTCAACGGTGCCCGCAGCCGGCACCTTGAAGGTCTTGTTGTGGGAGCCGTACTCCTCAGCCTTCTGTGCCATGAGGCCGACGTTCGGGACGGTACCCATGGTGGTCGGGTCGTAGGCACCGTTAGCCTTGCAATCCTCGATGACAGCCTGGTAGACACCGGCGTAGGAGGAATCCGGGATGACGGCGAGGGTGTCCTGCTCTTCGTCGTTCTTGTTCCACATGTGGCCGGAGGTGCGGATCATGGCCGGCATGGAGGCGTCAATAATGACGTCAGATGGAACGTGCAGGTTGGTAATGCCCTTGTGGGAGTTGACCATCGCGAGGTCCGGACCCGCGGCCAGCGCGGCGTCGAAAGCGGCCTTGATCTCAGCACCGTTCTCCAGCTTGTCCAGGCCCTCGTAGATAGCGCCCAGGCCGTTCTCGCCATTGAGGCCAGCGGCCTCGAGCTCCTCGCCGTACTTCTCAAAGACATCAGCGAAGAAAGCGCGCACGACGTGGCCGAAGATGATGGGGTCAGAAACCTTCATCATGGTGGCCTTGAGGTGAGCGGAGAAGAGAACGCCCTCTTCCTTGGCGCGGGCAACCTGTGCCTTGAGGAACTCATCGAGTGCCTTGGCGGACATGAAGGTGCCGTCGATAACCTCGCCCTTGAGGACCGGCAGCTTCTCCAGCAGGGTCTGCTCGCCCTCGGCGGTCTTCAGAACGATGGAGAGGGTGTCCTCCTCCGGCATGATGACGGACTTCTCGTTGTGGCGGAAGTCGTTAGCGTCCATGGTGGCCACGTTGGTCTTGGAATCAGCGGACCAAGCGCCCATCTTGTGCGGGTTCTTCTTAGCGAAGTTCTTGACCGCAATCGGAGCGCGGCGGTCGGAGTTGCCCTCACGCAGAACCGGGTTGACGGCGGAGCCCTTGACGGCGTCGTACTTCTCCTGAGCCTCTTCGTACTCCGGGAGATCAAAACCGGCTGCCTGCAGCTCAGCAATAGCCTTCTTCAGCTGCACCAGGGAAGCGGAGATGTTCGGCAGCTTAATGATGTTGGCTTCCGGGGTCTTAGCCAGCTGGCCAAGCTCAGCCAGGGCATCGGAGACCTTCTTGTCACCAAGGCGCTCAGGGAACTGGGCCAGGATGCGGCCGGCCAGGGAAATGTCGCGGGTTTCTACCTCGATGCCCGCGGTGGAAGCGAAGGCCTCCACGACCGGCTTGAAGGAGTAGGTCGCCAGCAGCGGCGCCTCGTCGGTACGGGTCCAGATAATCTTTGCCATGGTTCTCCTAAAGAAGTTGAAAACTGTTCAACCTCACAGGATACCTGTCTTATTTTCTCGCGGTGCCGGTCCCCCTGTGACTCGCGCCACCAGCGGGGCGGGGCTGTGTGATTGCTAGGGCCTTCTCGTCTGCGCGCGGGAAAGGGACTAAGGTACGCGCACGTGAATCTCCCGCACTCCGCTCCCCGCATCCAACGCCGTCCCGTCCCGCGCCAAACGGAAATCTCCTCAACCCGCCGCACCATCGTCATGATCGCCATGGCGCTGGGCGCCTTCGCCATCGGCACCACGGAGTTCACCTCGATGGGCCTGCTGCCGCTCATCGCGGATGATTTCGGGATTACGGAAGACACGGCGTCGGTAGTCATCTCCGTCTACGCGCTCGGCGTCGTCGTGGGTGCGCCGGTCATCGCAGCACTCACGGGCAAGCTCCCACGCCGCCGCCTCATTATCCTGCTTATTGGCTTCTTGCTCGTGGGCAACCTGCTCACGGCCGTGGCCCCGAACTACGGAGTTCTGCTGGTGGCGCGCTTCATCGCTGGCCTGCCGCACGGCGCGTACTTCTCCGTAGCTAACCTGGCGGCGGTATCGATGGCGCCGCCGGGCCGCCAAGGTTTTGCCATGTCGATGGTGGGCATGGGCCTGTCCATCGCCACCGTGATCGGAGTGCCCGCGGCCCAGGCCCTAGGCCAAGGATTGGGCTGGCATGCGGCGTACTTTTTGGTCGTGGCCATTGCGGGGCTGACGATGATCCTGCTCTTTTTCCTCTTCCCGCACATGACGCGTATGCCGCAAACGGATATGTTTACTGAGCTTGGCGCGCTGAAAAACAGCCAGGTTCTGCTCACCGTCTTCCTTGGCACCGTTGGCTTCGGCGGCATGTTCGCCGTTTATACCTACATCACGTGGACCATGACGGACGTCGCCGGCATGGACCCGAGCCACACGTGGATTGTGCTCATGGCCTATGGCATCGGCATGACCACAGGCAACGTCGCCGGTGGCTGGTTGGCGGACCGTAACCTGGAATTCGGCATCATTTTTGCCCTTATCTGCATGGTTAGCGTGTCGGTGACCTTCTACTTCGTGGCTCACAGCGCGTGGGCGGGCACGATTGTCTTTGGCGTCTTGGCCTTCTTCGGCTCCATCCTTGTGCCGTCGTTGCAGCTGCGCTTGGTCAACGTGGCGGGGGATGCACAGACCCTCGCGGCGGCGTTGAACCAGTCCGCCCTCAACATCGCCAATGCGGCGGGCGCGGCCATCGGCGGCGCAGTCGTGGGCGCGGGCTACTCCTATAACTCCACCGCGCTGGCCGGTGCGGGCCTGGCGGTGGCAGGCTGTCTCACCTGGGTTGTCACAATGTGGGACAAGCGCCGTCTAGCCCCTTCCGTGAAGATTATTGAACAGAGTTAGACTGTCCGGCATGAGTTTCACCATCGCCTCCGTCAACGTCAACGGCATCCGCGCGGCTTGCAAACAGCGCAATGAGAACAACCCAGGCATGAACGCGTGGCTGGAGACCACACCGGCCGACGTCGTCCTCATGCAGGAGGTGCGCGCCAACCCCGAGCAGACCCAGAAGGCCTTGGCCCCGGCTCTGGAGGCCGGATGGAACCTGGTACAGGCCGAATCTGCCGCCAAGGGCCGCGCGGGCGTGGGTATCCTATCGAAGCATGCGCTTGGCGACGTCTCCGTAGGCTTCGGCTCCTTCGCCGAATCCGGCCGCTTCATCGCCGCCACCGTGGAAGGCGTGCGGGTGGCTTCCCTGTATTTGCCTTCCGGTGATACCGATTCCCCGAAGCAGGATGAGAAATACCTCTTCCTGGATGAATTCTCTGACGTTCTGGATGAGATGGCCGTGACCTACCCGGAGGCCGTCATCGGCGGTGACTGGAACATCTGCCACCGCGCCCAGGACCTGAAGAACAATAAGGCCAACGAGAAAAAGTCCGGCCACCTGCCGGAGGAGCGCGCCTTCATGGACCGCGTCTTCGGTTCTTTCCCGGATGAGCAGCCGCAGGACAAGAAGGGGCTGGGGGACTGGCTCGGCGTGGTGGACTACGAAACCAAGACCGCTTGGGAGGCGGCCAAGGATCCGCAGTGGTTTGACGTCGCCAGGCGCCTGTACCCGGCGGCGGATGGCCCCTACACGTGGTGGACCTACCGTGGCCAGGCTTTCAACAACGATGCCGGATGGCGCATTGACTACCAGGCGGCCACGAAGGCCATGCTGGAGCGCGCGCAGCGCACCTGGGTGGAGAAGGCGCCGACGGTGGAGGAGCGCTGGTCTGATCACTCTCCGCTTCTGGTCGAGTACAAGTAGCCCACTCCAAGTAGTGGTACGATAATCCCGTCTTAACGTCCTTTTCTATTTCGCAGGAGATGCTCATGACCCGCGCAATCATCTACTTTGTCCTCGGCGCTATTCTGCTTGCCCTGGGTATCTGGTGGTGGACCATCGTCGGACCGTCCTTTGCCTTCCTTGGCCCGATCGTCCTCCAGGGCGTTGGCGGCGCGTTCATGGTGGCCGGTTTCGCCGTCATGATGGACGTTATTAGCCCGACCTCCCGCAAGATTTAACCGACGCAGCGCCGCCCCAGCGGAGGCGGCAGAGTAGAGTGGTCAACCATGACTGACTCCACTTCTGCATCGAACTCCGCTTCCCGAGTCCTCTCTGGCATTCAGCCCACGGCGGACTCTTACCACCTGGGTAACTACCTCGGAGCGCTCAAGCAGTGGATTGACCTGCAAGACTCGCACGAGGCTTTCTACTTCATCCCGGACCTGCACGCCATCACGGTGGAGCAGAACCCGGAGGAGCTGCGCCACCGCACTGTGGCGGGTGCTGCGCAGCTGATCGCGTTGGGCATCGACCCGGCGAAATCTACCCTCTTCGTCCAATCCCACGTCCCCGCGCACGCGGAGCTGACGTGGGTTTTGCAGTGCCTGACCGGCTTCGGTGAGGCCTCCCGCATGACCCAGTTCAAGGACAAGTCTCAAAAGCAGGGCCAGGACCGCACCTCGGTGGGCTTGTTTACCTACCCCGTTTTGATGGCCGCGGATATCCTTCTCTATTCCCCGCACTACGTGCCGGTGGGGGAGGACCAGCGCCAGCACCTCGAGCTCACCCGCAACCTGGCGGAGCGTTTCAACAACAAGTACGGTGAGGTCTTCCGCGTGCCGGAGGCCTTCATTCCGGAAGGCTCGGCCAAGATTTATGACCTGCAAGAGCCGACGTCCAAGATGTCGAAGTCGGGGGCCAACCCGAAGGGCATCGTGAACCTGCTCGATGCTCCCAAGACCTCCGCCAAGCGCATCAAGTCCGCGGTGACCGATGACCTCGGCGTGGTGGCCTTTGACCGTGAGAAGCAGCCGGGCGTGTCCAACCTACTGGCCATCCAGTCCGCGCTGACGGGGGAGAGCATCCCGGATCTCGTGGACAAGTATGCCGGTCAGGGCTATGGCCACCTCAAGGTCGATACGGCCGAGGCGCTCGAGGCCTTCACCACTCCGCTCAAGGCTCGCTACGACGAGCTCATGGAAGACCGCGGCGAGCTCGAGCGCATCTTGGCCCAGGGCGCCGAGCGCGCTACGGAGATCGCCACCCCCCTCGTGGACAAGGTCTACGAGGCGGTGGGGTTCCTCCCCGCGCGTCGCGGCTGAGTTGGCTAGCATGATGAAGACTGTGTAGAGGTTTCTGTAATTAACTTTTAAGGGGAACGCCAGTGGCGCCAACGACTCGACCTGATGAGAAGAAGACCGATGACTACGGCATTGAGCGAGCTCACGCCGATGAACCGGGCGCGGTAGACAAAGTCCGTGAGAAGTCCGGCTTCATCGACCACATTATGAAGATGCTGGACCGCTACGGTAGCCAAGGCGGCAACCAGTTCGCGGCCGGAATTACGTATTTCTCGGTTCTAGCTCTCTTTCCCATCTTCATGCTCACCGTGGCCGCCGCCGCGACCGTGCTGGCGAACCGCCCCGACCTCATGCAGCAGCTGGAGGAGCAGATCACCAACGCCGTATCGGGCGATCTGGGTAATTCGATTACGGAGCTTCTCCACACCGCGATTAAGCAGCGCGGCGCGATGTACGGCATCGGTGGCCTGACCACCCTGTGGTCCGGGCTCGGCTGGATGAATAATCTGCGCATCGGCATTTCTGCCATGTGGAACCAGGACCCCACCGACGCACCGGGCAATTTCGTGACCCATAAGCTCAGCGACCTGCTGGGCCTCATCGGCCTGCTCGTGGCCATGATCATCGCCTTCGGCGTGACGGCAGCGGGTTCGTCCGGGCTGACCCAGAAGATCTTCGAGTGGGTCGGCATCGAGTCCTTCCCTGGCATGGGAGCGGTGCTTGTTATCGCCGGAATCGTGATTGGTCTTATCGCTAACTTCCTGGTCTTTTGGTGGATGGTGGCCTTCCTGCCGCGCACGAAGGTGCCCACCAAGTCGGGCTTGATGGGCGCGGCCATTGGCGCGGTGCTTTTTGAAGCCATCAAGCAGCTGTCCACCGTCATCATGTCCTCCGCGGCGGGCAACCCAGCCGGTGCCGTGTTCGGCCCTGTGATTGTCCTCATGGTGGTCATGTACCTGGTCTGGCGCGTCGTGCTCTACGTTTCCGCGTGGACGGCCACCACCGAGGAATCCCTTGAGCTGATGGTCCCGCCGGTTCCGGATCAGGCGGTTATCCGCGTCCGCAATGAGATCCGCCGGGGCCCGAACCCGGGCGTGGCCTTGGGTGCCGGTGCCGCACTCGGCGCGGCGGCCGCAGGCGCATGGGCCTTGCTGCGCCGAAAGTAGGCCGATGCTTCCAGTATCTTTCGCTCCGAACCTGTATGAACACTTCACCCTGGATTCGCGCGCGACCTCACGCGAACTCGGCGTGCAGCTGGCGGCTGCCGACGCCCGCCTCGAAGGCCTCGGCTACCTCCCCGAGGATGCGGAGCGCGAGGAGCTCGCCGTTGCCGCCCGCATCCTCTGCGAGCCTTCTACCCGGGCAAGCTATGACCAAAAGGTAGAATCAGGCGCCCGGCTTACTTGGGCGCAACTGGAGGACTACGCGAATACCGGCCGCTGGGACGAAAGCCACCACGCTCCCGCGCCCGCGCACGACGCCCCGCGTGCAACCCCCGGCACCCGCGTGCTTTTGGCCGTCATCGACTACGTCATTGCGGCGATCGGTGTGTCCCTCCTCGTAAGTCTCGGGGTGTACAACTCCGCTTTCAATGAGGTCTGGCTCACCAGCATCTCGGGCATCATCACGGTGGCCTATTACATCTGCTTCGAGGTCCTCGTAGGAGCAACGCCGGCGAAGCTGATAGCTGGATACACGGTGCGCGATGTCACCACCCGCGAGAAGCTCACCTGGCAGCAGAGCATTAAGCGCAACTGGTGGCGCGTGGCCTCCCTCGTGCCGCTTGTCGGCCCGCTCATTGCCTTCTTCGGAGCCCTCTACGTGGTGACCACGATTGGCCCGAAGAACGCGCTTCGCGGCCAGCACGACATCATGGCTAACGCCGAAGTAGTGAAAAAGTAGCCACCGCCACCACGAGGAGGGTGACGAGGCCCGCCACCAGCCACCCGATCCAGCCCTGCGAGTCCGCGAAGGACGACGCCGTCGCCGGGGCCTCAGCGGTGGCGGTGGCAGAAGGCGTGGTGGGCGCTGTGCTGGGCTCCTGCGACTCCGAAGGCTCATGCCTCCCAGCCGCGAAATCATCGAGCTGCCCCACGCCGTCGCCGGGCTGGACGTCGGAGGCTTCGTCGAGAAGCATCTGCGCCTGCTCCCACGCGCGGAAACCATGCTCAACGGTCGTATCGAGGAGAACCGCCTGGAGGCGGCGCCCATCGCGGTTGATCGCACCGACGAAAGTGTGGTGCGCGTCCTCGGTATAGCCGGTCTTGCCGCCGATACCATCCGGATCATTGAGGAAGAGCCCGTTATCGTTCCACAGCTCATAACCGGGCATGTCACCCCAGCCGGGAAACTCCACGTGCTCAGTATCGACGATGCGCGCGAAGGTGTCGTTGGCAAAAGCCGCGCGGTAAATCAGCGAGATATCCGCCGCGGACGTCGACATACCCGCCGCGTCCAGCCCGGAGTAGCTGGCCGCCACCGTCGAGCGCGTGCCAATCTCCTTCGCCTTCGCGTTGACCTTCTCCAGCGCCTCCTCATCCCCGCCTATGGCCTGCGCGAGAGCGTGTGCGGCATCGTTGCCGGAAGCCATGAGCAAACCCTGGAGAAGCTGCTCCACGGTATAGACCCCATCCGGGCCGAGGCCGACGGCGGAGCCTTCGACGGAGGCGTCGTCAAGCGTGGCGGTGATGCGTTGGTCCAAGGGAAGCTCCTCGATGACCACGAGCGCTAACAGTGCTTTGATGATGGAGGCCGGGCGGTAGCGCCCGTTGGGGTCCTTCATGGCGATGATCTCGCCCGTGTCCACGTCACTGACCATCCACGCCGAGGCCACGACGTCCTTATTGACCCGAAAACCCGACGGCGCGGTGACACCGCACGCAGCGCCCTCAACCGCGGGCAGGGGAGTGGGCGCTGCCTGGCCGGGAGCCAACCGCTCCGAGGTGGTCGTCGGCTCCTCAGGCACGAGGGAATGCGGGCACAAGTCAGTATCCGGCGCAGTGGTGCGCGTGGGCGATGATGACTCTTCCTCTTCTGCAAACGCCGGCGGCGTGGCGGCCAGAGCGATGACGGTGAGGAGCGCGGGGACATGTTTCATAGCGTGCTTAATCCTAGACCCCGTCCTAGGATGAACCTCATGCATGACGCACCTCTGATTAGCCCCGAAAACAAAGATTCCGGCGCCGAGATTTTCGCTCGTCTGCCCAAAGTGACGCTGTTGGCGCCGCTGCCCACGGTTGCATCCACCCCGGACGAGCTCCGCGCGGCCACGCACGCTGCTGTGCAGGCGCTTGCCGACGACCACGTGGTCTACGCCGAGCTCCGCCTGCGCCCCAGTGCTTTCCCCTTCGGCGCCGCCGAGGCGCTGGCTGCGGCGCAAGAGGGTCTTGATGTTCCCGGTATTGATGCGCGGATCATCGTGGAGGGCGCGGCCGACAATGTGGATGCCGGCGAGGCTGTTGCCGGTGCAGCGCTGACTGAGCTGTCCGCAGCGGAGAAGCTGCGTGAAAATTTCATTCCCTGGGAGCGGGACGTGGCTTCGTACGAGGATGCCGTGGCAGCCGTGCACGCCGGTGCGACGCGTTTGGTCCACGCAACGGATCTCATCGATGATTTCGGTGCCGACCTTGACGGCGTTCGCCCGGGCAAGGCCTCTGCGTGGGTGCGGGATCGCCGCATCGCGCTGACCTTCGCGCCGCTAGAGGAATTGCCCGCAGAGGAGCTGGTCGATCACCCTCTGCCGCTGCTGCAGCAGCTCGGCTTTACCTGCACGGTGGCGGGCGAGAAGCTCAGCGATGTCTTCCTCGCCCTGAGCGAGACCTTCGGCTATGGCCTCGAGGAGTTCTTCGACCTCACCATCAAGGCCATTGAGAATTCCTTTGCTAGCGAAGAAGACCGCCAGCGCCTCATCGAGCAGGAGATCCTGCCCGCCTATGAGGAACTGGCGGATCCGGAATTCGCGGAAGACGCTTCAGAAATGAGCGATTCCGATGCGGAAGAAGACAGCGAGTCTTCCAAGTAGAAGCTAGAAGCGGGAGAAACGCTTCGTCAGCATTTCCTCCAGGCCCTTCCAGGACTCCGCGTGCTCGGTGTAGGGCTTGGAGGGGACGTAGCCCGCGTGCTCGGTGGAGCCGAGCATGTAGCCCAGGTAGTCCTGGAAGCGCGGGTTCTGCAGCATATAAGAGTTGATGGAGTCATCCCCGGCCCAGTCGGCAGCGTCGGCACAGACCTCGTAGCAGCGGCTCATCTGATCCGTATCGACTGCCTCCGGACCCTTTTCAATGTCGCGCACGATGCCATTGAAGGTGTACTGGTTATCCGGGTGGACGGTGACCTCGAGCTCGCCCGCGTTCGCCGCGGCAACGACCTCCTCCCAGGTGGAAACCTTTGCTAGGTCATGGTCGTCGTTCTCCATGATCCAGCGCACGAGCACCTTGGAGCTGGGGAAGGTAAAGATCTCGCCCCACTTGCCCAGGAACACCGGCTTGCCGTTGAGGTAGGTGCGCAGGGTGTAGACCGTCCGCTGGTTGGCGGTGATCTTAATCGGGTCGATGCCTGCGGCTGCCCACGGGGAATTGTCGTAGGGATCGGCGGATTTCGCTGCCGCCTCGCGCTCTTCTTCGGCCTTCTTGCGTGCTTCTTCCGCGGCTTCGCTGGCGGCAGAGATGCGGGTAGCGGCATCCGCGGTTGCCTCCTGGCTGAAATCGGAGGAAGGGATGACCTTGACTACCTTGTCGAGGTCCTCGATGACCTCACGCCAGTTGCTATGAATAACGCGGCCTACGCCGGACCATTCGCCCATGCCTTGGTCACCGGCATAGTGATCGGCTCCGCGGGCGGGGTTGCGCAAAATGGAATGCGAAGCGAAGAAAATCACGGTGTGCTCCGCGGCCCCGACCTCTGCCAGCGCGTGTGCAATTTCTAGGCAGCGTGCGACGGTGGACACGTTCTCGTGGCTGGGGCGGCCAGCCAAGTGCTTTGGCATGCCGATGAGGTCGTATACGTGCTTCTTCTCCGGAACGACGCGGTCCGCCGCCTGGGAATTGAAGGCCTCCCACTTTGGGTGATCGAGCAGGTCGTGCTTCGAGCCGGATTCGAGGAAGCACAGCATCTCGGCTTCGGTGTTAAAGAGCAAGACGGACTCGTCATCACCGAGGAAGGCCTGCCACTCGGAACCATTCTGGCGCCACTTCGGCGCCCAGAGGGTATAAAAATCACCCTCAGAAAGGGAGAGCTGGATGGGTACAATCGCGCGGGTGTTCATGGGCAAACAGTCTACCCTGTAGGCCTCCAGAACCCTTTGAAAGCCATCCCCATGTTGTTAGTACGCAGCGGATTGGTTTGCACAGGGCTGCCCGCTTCCACCATTTGTCCGCCGCCGGAGTACATGGCCACGTGACCATCCCACACGATGAGGTCACCGGGCTGCAGTTCGTCTGCGCTTACCTGACGGCCCACGGTCTGGCTTTCTGCGGTGCGCGGCAGCTCCACCCCCGCTTGGCGCCAAGCCCATTGCGTCAACCCAGAGCAATCAAAGCTGCCATTGCCGGTACCGCCCCACCCATAGGGAGTCCCCACCTGGGACAAGGCGGCCTGTGTCGCTGCCTGCCCTTGCGTGGTTCCTTCGCTTGCGGTGGAGGACGCGGTGAGTGCGTGGCGCACCACGCCTTCCTCCTGCGGGCCGCGCACCGAGGGGCGAACAGCACGCTGGCCAATGGGGATGAGGGGAGCTGCTGCTTGCAGGAGCTCCCCAGCCAGCTGCTTGACGCGAAGCATCGCTTTGCCAACGTATTCCATGGCCAGGGCTTGCAATGCTGAACGCGCCGCAGCCTGTGTTGCAGGATTTGGGATAAGCAACCCGAGAGCGATAGGTAGTCCGCGCTGGAGAAGCTCGAAGCCCAGACCGATGAGGTCCCTGACTGTCGCCGCGATGAGCCCGCGGGCAGTATCCAGAGCTGAGCGGGCGGTGGAGAGATCCTCAGTGGCTTGGCGTGCAGTGTCTAACAACGCCCGTGGATCCCCATGCGCAATTTCCGCTAGCGGCCCTGCAGCAGTGAGATCGGGCACAGTGGGCAGGGAGACGTCGGGAAGCTGCGCCGGCTGAATCCGGGCAATGTGGGCGAGTGCTGACTCCAACATCACAGACCCCCGCACGCGTTCGCGAGAGCACCATCGGCGTCTTCCGCTTCGCGGGCCATGCGGAAGCTGGAGTCCGCCACGGCACCGGCATCCGCCCTGACCTGGGTAAGGCGGGCAGCAAGGTTCTCCATGGCGGTGTTAAAGGTTCCAGTGAAACCGCCCAGAACGGTATCGACCGGTAGCTCAGGAGGGGGAGTGGAGGAGGCCTGGGAGATGGCGGCAAGCTCATGCGCCAGCCTACGGGTGTGTTCGGTGTCGATATTAAACGTGTGGAAGCTAGTCATGGCTTATTAGACTGTGCTGCCCGCTGATCGGTTCCCGGCCGATTCTTATACAGTGAAGGGCATGGATATCCACGTAGTAGACCACCCCCTCGCCGCCTCCCGGCTCACACTCATGCGCGATGCCCGCAGCGATAATGCCGCCTTCCGTGCAGCTCTGCGGGATCTTGGCACCATGCTCGTCTATGAGGCGGCGCGCGACCTGCCCGTTGAGCACTTTGAGTGTGTCACTCCCGTCGCCACGGCCGACGGTACCCGTCTGCAGGATCCGCCGATCATCGTGCCCATCATCCGTGCTGGACTGGGCATGATTGACCCGGCGCTGTCGATGATCCCTGATGCCCAAGTTGGCTTCATTGGCATGGCGCGCGATGAAGAAACCCATGAGCCGGTGCCTTACCTGGAGGCCCTGCCGGAGGATCTCAGCGGGCGTAGCGTCTTTGTCGTCGATCCGATGCTCGCCACGGGCGGTTCCCTCCTGCATTCCCTGAAACTCCTCGCGGACCGCGGCGCCACCGATATCACCGCGATCTGCATGGTGTCCGCGCAGCCGGGCGTCGATGCGCTGGCCAACTCGGGGCTGCCGGTTCGCTTGGTTACCGCGGCGATTGATCCGGCCCTCAACGAGGACGCCTACATCGTGCCGGGGCTTGGCGACGCCGGCGACCGCCTCTACGGTCCCCGCAATATCGACCTGTAGCGAAGGTAGACCGCTTAGTATATCCGGCGTGTGACCTGCCCGGCTAACTGAACCGCATGGTCTAGTTGTAGACTCTTCCCAACAGGACACCACGGAGGAGGAAGCAGTGATCTCGGACTACGTCAGTGAGTGGTTCAGCAACCACCGCGCGGAGGTCATCGCGTGGCGCCGCCATATTCACCGCCACCCGGAGACCTCCAATAAGGAAGTGGAAACCACGCGCTTCCTGTCTCGCACCCTGCGTGAGTACGGTCTGGAGCCGCAGCTTTTCCCCGAAACCGGCCTCATGGTGGACATCGGGCCCGATACGGAACTTGGGCGCCTGGCCTTCCGCGCCGACATCGACGCGCTCCCGGTCACGGAGGTCACGGGCCTTGAGTACACCTCCGAGGTCCCCGGCGTCATGCATGCCTGCGGGCATGACATGCACACCACCATTGCACTAGCCACGGCCTGTGCCTTGGCGGATCTCAACCGTGAGCACCCGCTGGACTTCGGCGTTCGCGTCATCTTCCAACCTGCCGAAGAGGTTTGGGTAGGCGGCGCCACCGACGTCATCGAGTGGGGTGCGCTCGAAGGCGTGAACTCCATCTTTGCCGTCCACGTCGAGCCGAAGCTGCGCGTCGGGCGCATTGGCGTCCGCGCCGGGGCGATCACCTCCGCGACTGACGTCGTGGAAATCAACGTCTCCGGCCCGGGTGGGCACACGTCGCGCCCGCACTTGTCGGCGGACGTCGTCTATGCGTTGGGCAAGCTGCTGACGGACCTGCCGGGTTTGCTCTCGCGCCGCGTCGATCCACGCACCGGCACCGTCTTGGTCTTTGGTCAGGTGAATTCCGGCTATGCACCGAACGCGATTCCCGAGACCGGCTCGGTGTCTGGCACCATGCGCACGGCGGATATCGGGATCTGGCGCGAGATGCAAACGCTGTTCTCTGAGCTTGTGGAGCAGGTCCTGGCGCCCCTGGGCGTGGAACATGAGCTGGTCTATCACCGTGGGGTTCCGCCGGTGCTGAACGACGACGTCTCCACCGCCCTCCTCGCCAGCGCTGCCCAGGCCATCGACCCGCAAGCCGTGGTCCAAGCGCCGCAGTCCTCGGGCGGCGAGGACTTCTCCTGGTACTTGGAGAAGGTCCCCGGTTCCATGGCCCGCCTGGGTTGTTGGTCCGGCGAAGGCGAGCAGCACGATCTGCATATGGGTGATTTGGCCCCCGATGAGAGGGCTATCGGCGTGGGCGTCAAACTCTTCGGCTCCGTGGCGGAACAGTTTGCCAACGTGGAGGATTAGTTTTCTAACTACTACACTGTGACAAGGATTTCCCAGAGTTCTTATAGGCAGATTTTTAAAAAAGGAGCGACAGTGTCACAGGAAGCCCCCCGCATCGTAATTATCGGCGGCGGCCCCGCAGGCTACGAGGCTGCGACTGCCGGCGCCAAGTACGGCGCGCACATTACGTTGGTTGAGGAACAGGGCCCCGGTGGCTCCTCCGTTCTTTTGGACTGCGTCCCGTCGAAGTCCTTTATTGCCGGCGCCAACATTCGCACCGACTTCCGCCGCGCGGATGATATGGGCCTGAACCACCAGCTCGGCTCGCTGAAGCTGAGCCTGGAGGCGCTTAACGGCCGCGTGCAGGCGCTGGCCGGCAACCAGTCCCGCGACGTGCGCGCGGGCCTGGAGAAGATCGGCGTCAAGGTCATCGATGGCCGCGCCGCATTCTCCGAGGACCAGCACGGCGTGAAGGGTGCCGCGCACAAGGTTGATGTCACCCACACTGATGGCACCACCGAGACCCTCGACGCGGACCTGGTCCTCGTTGCCACCGGTGCCACCCCGCGCATCTTGCCGGGCGCTCAGCCGGACGGCGAGCGCATCCTGACCTGGCAGCAGGTTTATGACCTCAAGGAGGAGCCGGAGCACCTCATCGTCGTCGGCTCCGGCGTGACCGGTGCCGAGTTCGTTTCCGCCTTCGCGGAGATGGGTGTGCGCGTGACCATGGTGGCTTCTCGCGACCGCATTCTGCCGCATGATGACGCCGATGCTGCCGACGTCCTCGAGACCGTCCTGGCTGAGCGCGGCGTGGAGCTGGAAAAGAACTGCCGCGTCGAAACGGTCTCCCGCACCGAGGACGGAAACGTCGTGGTGAAGACCCAGGACGGCCGCGAGATCCACGGCTCCCACGTCATCATGTCCATCGGTTCCATCCCGAATACGAAGAACCTGGGCCTCGAGCACGTTGGCGTGGCTACCACGAAGTCCGGTCACATCGAGGTTGACCGCGTTTCCCGCACCAACGTTGCCGGCATCTACGCCGCGGGTGACTGCTCCGACCTCTTCCCACTGGCCTCCGTTGCCGCGATGCAGGGGCGTATCGCCATGTACCACTCCCTGGGTGAGGGTGTATCCCCGCTGCGCTTGAAGACGGTCGCCACCGCCGTGTTTACCCGCCCGGAGATCGCTGCCGTGGGCTTTACCCAGGCGGAGATTGAGGCGGGCGAGGTCGCCGCGCGCACCATCACGATGCCGCTGAACACCAACCCGCGCGCCAAGATGCGCTCTCTCCAGCACGGTTTTGTCAAGCTCTTCTGCCGCGCGACCTCCGGCCGCGTAATCGGCGGCGTCATCGTCGCCCCGACCGCTTCCGAGCTCATCCTGCCCATCGCCGTGGCGGTAACCAACCAGCTCACCGTGAACCAGCTGGCGGATTCCTTCGCGGTCTACCCGTCGCTGTCCGGCACCATCACCGAGGCAGCCCGCCGCCTCGTTGCCCACGACGACCTCGAGTAGGCAGGCTCCAGCTCTGTTCTAGCTTCAGCTCGGTTTTATAAGCCCAGTGTGCTCACCGCATGCTGGGCTTCTTCCATGGTGAACCGCTCGCCGTAGTCGCTGGTGAGCTGCATAGGGGTTGGACATGAGAGAACCTCCTGCTTAGGTGAGAGACGAGAGCCCGGCGTGGTGCCGAGCGAGTCCTATCTTGGCAAGCCACCTGGACATTGCTGCAGGAAATTCGAAAGCGTGGGCGAATTGGTGAAAACTACGAGGTCGCGTAAGCCGAAACCGGAGTGGCATTGAGGTCGAGGCTGACGGAGCGCCCCGCCTGTGGGAAGGCGCGCTGCGGGCAGGCCGGGCGTGGGCAGGCGGCGCAACCGGGGCCGATGGGGGTTGCCTCGGAAGGGGAGAGGTTGAGCGCATCGGCGTAAACCACGCGATCCGCCTGCGCAATATCGCAGCCCAACCCCACGACGAATTCCTTGCGCGGCGTGCCCCAAGCCTGAGCCTGGCCTTGGACGAAGCGCGCGATCCACAGGTAGGTGTGGTCATCGGGCATCGAAGCCACCTGGCGCGTGATGCGGTTTGGCGTTTCAAAAGCACGGTGGACCACCCACAACGGGCACGAGCCGCCGCTGCGCGCAAAGTGGAAGGCGGTGGAGGACTGGCGCTTGGAAATGTTGCCCGCGCGGTCGGTCCGGATGAAGGAGAAAGGGACACCTTGGTGGTGGGGCCGCTGAAGCGTCGACAAGCGCTGCGCGGTGGTCTCGAAACCAGTGCCAAAGGATGCCGCGATCACATCAATGTCGTAGCGCGTCTCCTCCGCGGTGGTGAGGAGCTGCGTATAGGGCATGGTGACGGCCGCCGCGAAGTATTGGGCCAGACCATAGGTGCCGATGGAGCGGGCTTCGGCGCTGGGGAGTTCAGCCACGAGTTCCGCGCAATGCTCCGGGTAGGCCAGGAGGCAGTACTGGAGCGCCATCTCGAAGACGAGCTGGGCTTCCGTGAGTCCTGCGCGCAGGTGCAGCTCGCGGTCGTGGAAGGTCCGTCGGCGCGGTGAGGCTGAGGAGAATCGTGTCGTAACGCCGAACTCGTCCTGCAGGACTGAGGCCAAGCGCCCGCGGCGCAGGACGCGGTCACCGAGGGAATCGGACAGCTCCTCGGCGGCGACGTCCAGGCTGTGAATGTAGTTGTGGGCGTCGTAGAAGAAGTCGCGGACCGCTTCGAAAGGGCCGGTTTCCGCGGGGGTGTGTGCGGCGGCGGCGACAAGCCTGGGGAGTAGCTCGGGGAAGCGCCCGCTTAAGTCAGTGAGTGTGGTGTCGGAGGCCTCGGGGAAGAGCTGACGCAGCTCGGCGAGCGCGCGCAGGTCGCGGTCTCCCGCGAAGTAGGTGGCGTCAACGCCAAAGCGTTGTGTCAGCTGCATGAGGACGGTGACGGTGAGGGGGCGCTGGTCATTCTCCAGCTGGTTGAGATAGCTGGTGGACATCCCCAGTTGTTGTGCCATGGCCGCTTGGGTGAGTTTGCGTTCTTTGCGTAGTGCGTGGATTCTTGCCCCCGCGTAGTGCTTGCTCATTGTGTGCGTCCTCCCAAAAAGCCGCCCCAACAGGTAATTACACAAGGTTTGCAAACAACGCAAAACCCTGCAACAGATAAACACAGTTTACACATGTGGCAGGCCACACGGGCGGGGGATAGTGTGATGGCTATCGCAGCCGTTGTTGTCTAGGAGGAAAACCCCGTTGATTAACCACGAAGTACGTACCCACAAGTCCGCTGAGAACTTCCCCATCGAAGAGCACCTGGCGTACAAGATTGCCAAGGTCGCAGCAGATCCCGTTGAGGTTCCGGCCGAGACCACCGAGATGATCATCAATCGCATCATCGATAACGCCTCCGTGGCCGTGGCCTCTGCCACCCGCCGCCCGGTGACCTCCGCCCGAGTCATCGCTCAGGCCCACCCGGCTCAAAAAGGCGGAGCCACCATCTTTGGTGTTGACGGCACCTACTCCGCCGAGTGGGCAGCCCTGGCCAATGGCACTGCCGTGCGCGAGCTGGACTACCACGACACCTTCCTCGCCGCCGAATACTCCCACCCGGGCGATAACATCCCGCCAATCCTGGCCGTGGCACAGCACAAGGGGCTGACCGGCAAGGAGCTCATCCGCGGTATCGCCACCGGCTACGAAATCCAGGTCAACCTGGTCAAGGGCATTTGCCTTCACGAGTGGAAGATCGACCACGTGGCGCACCTCGGCCCCTCCGTCGCCGCGGGCATCGGCACCATGCTCGGCCTCGACGTCGACACCATCTACCAGGCCATCGGCCAGGCGCTACACACCACCACCGCCACCCGCCAGTCCCGCAAGGGCCTCATCTCCTCCTGGAAGGCCTATGCACCGGCGTTTGCCGGCAAGATGGGCATCGAAGCAGTAGACCGCTCCATGCGCGGCGAGGGTGCCCCGGCCCCGATTTGGGAAGGCGAGGACGGCTTCATCGCCTGGATGCTCCACTCTCCGGAGCGCACCTACACCGTCCCTCTCCCGGCTGAGGGCGAGGAAAAGCGCGCCATCCTGGACACCTACACCAAGGAGCACTCCGCGGAGTACCAGGCACAGGCCCCGATTGACATGGCCTTTGCCCTCAAGAAGACCTTGGCTGAGAAGGGCCTGAAGGTGGAGGACATCGAGTCCATCGTCCTGCACACCTCGCACCACACCCACTACGTCATCGGCACCGGCGCCAACGACCCGCAGAAGATGGACCCGAACGCCTCCCGTGAGACTCTGGATCACTCCATCATGTACATCTTCGCCGTGGCCCTGCAGGACGGCGAGTGGGACTACGAGACCTCCTACTCCGACGAGCGCAAGCACCGCCAGGACACCATCGACCTGTGGCACAAGATTTCCACCGTCGAGGACCCCGAGTGGACCCGCCGCTACCACTCCAACGACCTGGAGGAGAAGGCCTTCGGCGGCAAGGCTGTCATTACCTTCAAGGACGGCACCGTGATTGAGGATGAGCGCGCGGTGGCCGACGCCCACCCGCTCGGCGCCCGCCCCTTCGGCCGCGAGGAGTACATCAACAAGTTCAAGAAGCTCGCCGCCGGCAAGGTATCGGAGGAGGAACAGGAGCGCTTCCTCGCTGCCGCCCAGAACCTGGAAAACCTCACCGACCTGAGCGAGCTCAACGTTCGCCTCACCGACGAGGCTATCGCCACCGCACCCGAGACCCCGAAGGGACTGTTCTAAATGGCTGGCCTATTTGGCTCTACTACCAGCAATGCAGACAAGCGCAAGAGCTTCCGCGAGGCGCTGAACGCACCGGGAATTACCACGCTGCCGGGCGCCTTCAACCCGTTGACCGCGCGGCTCATCCAGGACATCGGCGGCTTCGGCGGCGTCTATGTCTCCGGCGCGGTGCTGGCTAATGATTTGGGTCTGCCGGACATTGGTCTCACCACCCTCACTGAGGTGGCGCAGCGCGCCGGGCACATTGCCCGCGCCACGGACCTGCCTGTGCTTGTCGACGCCGACACGGGCTTCGGCGAGCCCATGTCCGCCGCCCGTACGGTTGCCGCGCTGGAGGACGCCGGCCTGGCCGGCTGCCACCTGGAAGACCAGGTCAACCCGAAGCGCTGCGGTCACCTCGATGGCAAGGAAGTGGTGCCGACGGACCTTATGGTTCGCCGCATCACCGCCGCGGTCAACGAGCGCCGCGATGAGAACTTCATCATTTGTGCGCGCACCGATGCCGCCGGCATCCACGGCATCGATGAGGCCATCGAGCGCGCCAAGGCCTACGCCGACGCCGGCGCGGACCTCATCTTCACTGAGGCCCTGTACTCGCCGGAGGACTTTGAAAAGTTCCGCGCCGCCGTGGACACCCCGCTGCTGGCCAACATGACGGAGTTCGGCAAGACCGAGCTGCTGTCCGCCAAGCGCATCGAGGAGCTGGGCTATAACGCCGTCATCTGGCCGGTATCCACCCTGCGCGTGGCCATGGGCGCTACCGAAGAATTCCTCCGCGACATGCAGGAAACCGGCCTGCAATCCGAGGAATGGCTCGACCGCATGCAGCACCGCTCCCGCCTGTATGAGCTGGTGCGCTACGACGAGTACAACGCCTTCGACCAGAGCGTGTTCACCTACTCCAAGGACAGCTACAAGCCCACCTTCGACTAGGGCACACGGCCTGAAACTCACACTAGAACCCAATAAAAGGAGAAAACACCATGTCTGAAACCCCAGAAATCCGCAAGGGCCTGTACGGCGTTGTCGTCGATGAGACCGCCGTGTCCAAGGTTGTCCCGGAGACCAACTCCCTGACCTACCGCGGCTACCCGGTCCAGGAGCTGGCACGCTACTGCTCCTTCGAGGAGGTTGCCTACCTGCTGTGGAACGGCGAGCTGCCCACCCAGGATGAGCTGGTTCGTTTCTCCGCTCGTGAGAAGGCATTGCGCCACCTGGACCGCCACCTCATTGACCTGATCACCTCCATGCCGAAGTCTTGCCACCCGATGGACGTTCTGCGCACCGCAGTCTCCTTCATTGGTTCCCAGGACCCGGAGGAGTACACCAAGGATTCTGAGCACATCCGCCGCACCGCGCTGGAGCTCATGGCGAAGCTGCCGACCATCGTCGCCCTCGATATCCGCCGTCGCCGCGGTGAGGGCTACATCGAGCCTTCCCGCAAGAAGGGCTTTGCGGAGAACTTCCTGTGGATGGTCTTCGGTGAGGAGGAAGGTTCGCCGGCCCTGTCGCGCTCCGATATTGAGGCCTTTGATAAGTCCCTCATCCTCTACGCCGAGCACTCCTTCAACGCCTCCACCTTCGCCGCCCGCGTGGTGACCTCCACGATGTCCGATACTTACTCCGCCGTCACCGCCGCCATTGGCGCCCTCAAGGGCCCGCTGCACGGTGGTGCTAACGAGGCCGTGATGAAGAACTTCCTGGAGGTCGGTGACCCGGCCAAGGCAGAGGAGTGGACGCTCAACAAGCTCAAGAACAAGGAGCTCGTCATGGGCTTCGGTCACCGCGTGTACAAGAACGGTGACTCCCGTGTTCCGACCATGGAGGCTGCCTTCCGCGAGCTGGCCAAGGACCACGGCCAGGAGCAGTGGGTGGAGATGTACGAGAACATGGCGAAGACCATGTACGAGAACACCTCCATCAAGATTCAGCCGAACCTGGATTTCCCGGCTGGCCCCGCGTACCACATCCTTGGTTTCGACATTGAGTTCTTCACCCCGATCTTCGTGATGGCCCGCATCACCGGCTGGACCGCACACATCGTGGAGCAGAACGAGAACAACTCCCTGATCCGCCCGCTGTCTGCCTACAACGGCAAGGAGCAGCGCTCCGTTCCGCCGAAGCAGATCTAATTAGCGGTTGCGCTTGACGACGGGCGCTGCATGTGGCGAAGGCATGACATGCCGACGCCACATGCAGCGCCTAATGCTATTGCGCCTGCGGCAACAAGAAGTGCATTCCAATCGATGGCAAAAGTGAGGCCATCTCCCATTGCGTAGACCATTCCGGCAAGCGGGAGGATTCCAGCGAGACAGCCAGTAATGATCGCGGCACATGCCAGTGTGGCCGTAGTGAGTACAACGATTCTTAGGTGCCAGGAAGAATCGAGGCCTAGTACTTTGAAGGTGGTCTCGATTGCTTCGGTGGCGCAAGCAAGTTGCCGCGAGAAAACAAAGGTTACGGCTAACGCGCTGAGCAGCGCGGCTGCCAAACTGATATAGAATGCCCGCGGTGTCGAAGAGGTTTGAATCAGCGGCAGTAGTACGAGCTCGTGGGGGATATGGGCTTGTGCAGCGCTATCAAGAAAGCGCTTTTCTTGGTCTTCCTGGAGACCCGTAAAGACCCATTGTGTCCTACCTGCCGATGCATCTAGTTTCTGCGCCGTGGATGCAAGGATAAATCCTCCAGCTAGCTTCTCCCAGTGTGGCCCGAAGTCCATACTCAGCGCTGAAAGTGATGTGGGGCCTGAGTTCTTGCTTGTGCTGATTGAAACGTGGTCTTGGTTGATGAATCTGTGATCACGGACTAATGCTCCAGTCTTAAGGACTTCTTTTTCTGAGGCAGTAAGCTCTCGATCTAAGAGTTGCTCTACGTCATGAACGGATTCGACGCTCAGTACGCCAAAGGTCCCCGACATCTCCGTGGGCATGTCCAGTGTGGCTTGGACATAAGAAACACGAACTGGGGCGGGCACATCCAACGCAGTGGCTACGTGCTGAACGGATTCAGCACGCGTGGAAAGCCCGTCATCTGTCTTCTCTAAAATGTGTGCCTGGTTTGGGGCGATCGTTGACATCAAGCTGTCATTCTCACTGGCTGTGAAGCTGGCTGACATCGAACTGCTAAACACTGCGGTTCCCATGCACAGGACCAACAACGTCAGACCCGTGCCAATAAGCTGCCGGTGCTTCTCTGCAAGTCTCAGGGCCACGCCTGCTGGAGTGTAGGGCCGGCTGGTTCGCGGACAGCGTGCGAGAAGAAGAGAAAAGACGATGCACAATGCCACGGTTGGCAATGGCGCCCAAGTTTCGAACACGTCTGGCCCCAGCAGTGCTGAAGCGACCGTAAAGAGTGCGGCCACAAGGACAATAGCTATAGCACTCCAACGCAAGAATGATGCCGATAGGGCCGGCAGCGGGATATCTTTCCAGAACGGATGCGGCTGGGTCGACGGCGCGGTGGTAATACCGCCAATCAGGAGTGCTGCAAGCGAGCTAGCGAGAAGAAGCACTAACCATTTCCACGGAATGAGGACTCCAGGATCAGGCAACCCTGCAAGTCCCGAAATGAATGGGCGCACGCATTGCGCCAGGCCTGCACCTACAACGAGGCCTAAGACGGAGTACATCAGGGCTGAACGAAGCAGGGTGGATGTGCTGGACTTCCACAACAGGAAGGGCGAGATTCCTAGCTCGAAGAACCGCCGGTTCAACGGGTGAAGAACTAGGTACGTGACTCGCCACAAAAAGAGGATCAAAGCACACGGTATGACAATGGCGAACAGGCCGAAGAAGAAAGAATAGCTATCGGCGAACCCTGAAGGCGGCGTGGCGAGCAGGCTTTCGCGGGTGAGGAGTGAGGTCGAAAAGGCGTCGTCAAGCGCGGCGCGATCAACGAGGTTTGTAGTTTCGAGCTGACTGCTAATGAAGTCGGTGAGCTCGGCAGGAGTCGTTCCTTCGGAACCGAACACAATCGGCCGGACCGAAGCGGAGGTCATGGAATAAGCGTCGGCGTCGATGGTGTTCCATGTTCCCGATGCGCCGTACACCGCTTTCTCCTGGCTGTGGAAGGAATTCGATACAACGCCAACGATGCGGAGCGGTAGCGTGCCGTTGAATGCGGTTGTGTGTTCTCCGACGTTGAAGTTCACGTCCTCGGTAACTACTACCTCGCCAGGAGCGCTGGGCCAATGGCCCTGAACCAATGCCAACCCAAAATCGGGAGCTTGCTCTTCCCAGTGAGACTCCTTGTAGACAAGGGAAGCTGATGGATTGCTATCGACATAGAGATCGTAAGTCTCGAGTTGGGTAGTAAAGCCCCTCTCTGGGGAATCAAGTTGCGGCAGCGTCTGTTCAACCACGCCCGCCCGCGTGTACACAGGCACGTCCACCCGCACGGCGTTGTTTCCCAATTCTGACTGCGCCTTCTGCTGCGGGGACAACGTCATGAAGAGATCAGCCGAGACAGCAAATGCGAATAATCCTAAGCACACTGCGATTGCCGCTGCGCCGAAACGATACCGTTTCGAAGAATGCACGACTTTCGTGATTAGTTCATTGAGCATTCGGGGCTGCTTTCCCAAGCTGGCCGTCGATCAGCGTGTAGGCCGTGCCGCAATAGTCCAACATGATGGGATCGTGACTGGTCGCTATCACGGTTGTGCCAGTTGATGCCAGCTTCTTGAAGAGTCGAAAAATGCCGTGCGAGTTTTCAGAATCGAGCGCAGCAGACGGCTCATCAGCCAAGAGAATTCGCCGTTTCCCAGACAGTGCTCGGGCGATTCCTACTCTTTGGCATTGGCCGCGCGACATCTCTGCGGGAAATCGTTGAGCGAGTTCTGCAAGTCCTACCTGGGTTAAGGCCTCGCAAGCCTTGTCGTGTGCCGTCGTCTCGTCGAATCCCGCTGCGGCAAGCACAAGCATGACATTTTCGAGCGCTGTGAGTTCATTCATCAACAGGTCGTCTTGATGGACGAAGCCGATTGTGTTGCGGCGCAAGGCGAGTAGTTTCTTGGGAGCAGCGGTGGATACACAGGTATCGAAGACCGAGATTGAGCCTTCATCGATAGGTAGAAGACCTGCAACCGCGCGCAGGAGAGTTGTTTTACCGGA
Source organism: Corynebacterium sp. HMSC078A10 (assembly GCF_001811565.1). Classification (NCBI taxonomy): domain Bacteria; kingdom Bacillati; phylum Actinomycetota; class Actinomycetes; order Mycobacteriales; family Corynebacteriaceae; genus Corynebacterium; species Corynebacterium sp. HMSC078A10. The sequence continues at coordinate 158,658 of NZ_KV805205.1, forward strand.
GCCGCTCTTTCCTGAAATGCCGAGAAACTCGCCTTCACCAGCTTCTAGGCTTGCGCCTTTGAGAACATGCGTGCGCTGGGCGCCTTCGCCTAAATACTTGTGGACGTTAGAAATGGTGACTGAGTTCATAAGCTCTTTTCTGTCTTCACCGTGCGGTCTTTGGAAGTGAAGGATGAAGTTGGTTCTTATGAACCTGATTGAAGGATAGAAACGGAGGGTAGAACATGTCAATAGGTTTATATTTTTTTAAAAGCGAAGTAACTCTTCTCCTATTTGGCCGCTGCATGTTTAAAGGGGGGGGGGAAGGGGAGCTGTTCATGAAGGGGTGAGTCTTCTAGGGGTGTGCCTAGGAGTCTGGCGAGAACCTATTCGAAATCTGTTGACCGATATGTCGATTTCCGCGCGCGTTGTCGCCTCGGACACTATCCTTAAGTTCGTATTGTGCTTATCTGAAAGGATCACTCCCAGTGTCTGATACCGCCCACAAGTCCTTCTCTAAGATCTTGGTGGCCAACCGCGGTGAGATTGCCGTGCGCGCCTTCCGCGCTGCCTTTGAGGTCGGCTCCAAGACCGTTGCAATTTATCCAAAGGAAGACCGCAACTCCTTCCATCGCGCCTTTGCCAATGAGGCAGTGCGCATCGGTACCGAGGGCCAGCCGGTCAAGGCATACCTCGACATCGATGAGGTCATTCGCGCCGCCAAGAAGTCCGGCGCGGATGCCATTTACCCTGGTTACGGCTTCCTATCGGAGCGTGCCGATTTGGCGCGTGCCTGCCGTGACAACGGTATTAAGTTCATCGGTCCCACCCCGGAGACCTTGGACCTGACCGGTGACAAGGCCGCCGCGGTTGCCGCTGCCCAGGAGGCGGGGCTGCCGACTCTGAAGGACTCGAAGCCCTCGACGGACGTCGACAAGCTGGCGGAATACGCCAAGGACTTTAACTTCCCCGTCTTCGTGAAGGCAGTGGCCGGCGGTGGCGGCCGCGGTATGCGCTTCATCGAGAACGAGGCGGAGCTGAAGACCAAGTGTGCTGAGGCCTCCCGCGAGGCTGAGGCAGCCTTCGGCGATGGCAACGTTTACCTCGAGACCGCGGTGATTCGTCCGCAGCACATCGAGGTGCAGATTCTGGCTGACTCCCACGGCAACGTCTTGCACCTGTTTGAGCGTGACTGCTCCGTGCAGCGCCGTCACCAGAAGGTCGTCGAGATCGCCCCGGCACCCACGCTGGACCCAGAGCTGCGTGACCGCATCTGTGCGGACGCCGTGAAGTTCTGCAAGCACATCAACTACGAAGGCGCCGGCACCGTCGAGTTCCTCGTCGATGAGAAGGGCAACCACGTCTTCATCGAGATGAACCCCCGCGTGCAGGTCGAGCACACCGTGACCGAGGAGGTCACGGGCGTGGACATCGTGAAGTCCCAGATGCAGATTGCGGCGGGCTTCTCCCTCGAGGAGTTGGGCCTGAAGCAGGAGGACATCCACATCACCGGCGCGGCGCTCCAGTGCCGCATCACCACCGAGGATCCCTCCAATGGCTTCCGCCCGGATACCGGCACGCTGACCCAGTACCGCTCGCCGGGCGGCGCAGGCGTGCGTCTCGACGGCGCAACGGCCGTCGGCGCTGAGGTCTCCCCGAACTTCGACTCCCTGCTGGTGAAGATGACCTGCCGTGGAGTCAACTTTGAGCAGGCCGTGGCACGTGCACAGCGCGCGCTCAACGAGTTCACCGTGGCCGGCGTGGCCACCAACATCGGCTTCCTGCGCGCCCTGCTGCGCGAGCCGGACTTCGTCAACACCCGCGTGGACACCAGCTTCATTCCGGAGCACCCGGACCTGCTCAAGGCTCCGCCGGCCGTGGATGAGTCTGGCCGTATCATCGACTACATCGCTGATGTGACCGTCAACAAGCCGAACGGCGAGCGCCCGACCACCCTGCGCCCCTTCGACAAGCTGCCGGACCTGGACTTTAACTCTGAGCTGCCCCGCGGTTCCCGCGATGAACTGTTGGAGCTGGGCCCGAAGAAGTGGGCGGAGAAGATCCGCAAGCAGGACGCTCTGGCCGTCACTGATACCACCTTCCGTGACGCCCACCAGTCCCTGCTGGCCACCCGCGTGCGCGGTACCGCGTTGGTCACCGCCGCTGAAGCCGTCGCCCGCATGACCCCGGAGCTGTACTCGGTGGAGGCATGGGGCGGTGCGACCTACGACGTCGCCATGCGCTTCCTCAAGGAAGACCCGTGGGTGCGCCTGGATCTGCTGCGTGAGGCCATGCCGAACCAGAACATCCAGATGCTGCTGCGCGGCCGCAACACCGTGGGCTACTCGCCGTACTCCAACGATGTGTGCACCGGTTTCGTGCAGGAGGCCGCCAAGTCTGGTGTGGACGTCTTCCGCATCTTCGATGCGCTGAACGACGTCACCCAGATGCGCCCGGCAATCGACGCCGTCCTGGAGACCAACACCACCGTGGCCGAGGTCGCTATGGCCTACTCGGGCGACATGTGCTCCCCGGATGAGAAGCTCTACACGCTGGACTACTACCTCAAGCTGGCCGAGGAGATCGTGAACACCGGCGCTCACGTCCTGGCCATCAAGGACATGGCGGGCCTGTTGCGTCCGGAGTCCGCATCGAAGCTGGTTATGGCTCTGCGCAAGGAGTTCGACCTGCCGGTTCACGTGCACACGCACGACACCGCTGGCGGTCAGTTGGCCACCTACTACGCGGCAGCGCTTTCTGGTGCCGACATCGTCGACGGTGCTTCCGCGCCGCTGGCGGGCACTACCTCCCAGCCTTCGCTGTCCGCCATCATCGCGGCATTCTCGAACTCCTCTCGTGATACCGGCATCTCCCTCAAGGCCGTCTCCGACCTTGAGCCGTACTGGGAGGCCGTCCGCCAGCTCTACCAGCCCTTCGAGAAGGGTATTCCTGGACCGACCGGCCGCGTCTACCGCCACGAGATTCCAGGTGGCCAGCTGTCCAACCTTCGCGCGCAGGCTACCGCTCTGGGCTTGGAGGATCGCTTCGAGATCATCGAGGACACCTACGCTGCGGTGAATGAGATGCTCGGCCGCCCGACCAAGGTGACCCCGTCCTCCAAGGTGGTCGGTGACCTCGCCCTGCACCTTGTGGGCGCTGGCGTAGACCCGGTTGACTTTGAGGCCGACCCGACCAAGTACGACATCCCGGATTCCGTCATCGCCTTCCTGCGCGGTGAGCTCGGTACGCCTCCGGGTGGTTGGCCGCCGCTGCGCGATAAGGTCCTGGAGGGCCGCGCGCCTGGCGACGTCACCGTCAAGCCCGTGCCGGAGGATGAGAAGAAGCACCTGGCTTCGGATGATTCCACCGAGCGCCGCGCTTCCCTCAACCGCCTGCTCTTCCCGAAGCAGTTCGAGGAGTTCAACGAGTTCCGCCGCACCTACGGCAACACCGAGGCGCTGACGGACACGGTCTTCTTCTACGGTCTGGAAGAAGGTAAGGACTACATTGTTCACCACTTCCCGGAGGGCTCCAACGACCGCGCGGATCTTAAGCCCATCACCGTGCGTCTTGACGCGATGGGTGAGCCGGACGAGAAGGGCATCCGCAACGTCGTGCTCAACGTCAACGGCCAGATCCGCCCGCTCAAGGTGCGCGACAACAACGTCGAGTCCACCGTCGCCACCGTGGAGAAGGCCGATCCGTCCAACGAGGGCCACGTGGCCGCACCGTTCGCCGGCGTGGTGAACCCGACCGCCAAGCCTGGCGACGAGGTCAAGGCCGGCGACCAGATCGCCGTCATCGAGGCCATGAAGATGGAAGCCTCTATTTCCGCCACCAAGGATGGCACCATCGAGCGCGTCGCCATTGGCGCCGCCACCAAGGTGGAGGGCGGCGACCTCATCGCCGTTATCAACTAAAAGTCGACTTAGGTCATGGATGGGTGAGCAGCGTCATTCTTGGCGCTGCTCACCGGTGGTTTTCAGCGGTGGGGTGGGATTTTTCCGCACTGCATTGGCCTAAGTCAGGAGGGCGTGCCTCGTAAAAGGCATCTGGCAGAAGGCATCTTTGGGTCCAAGAACGCCATCTGCAATGAGTAAAAGGCGTTTTTAGCCGTGAAAACGCCTTTTGGCAGATGCCTTTTACCAGACGCCTTTTGGCAGATGTCTCCAGCATGTCGATGGAGGCATGCAGATGCTGTGCGTTGCGAGGGGTGCGAAGAAGGTAATCCGTTTCGCGAAGATACGTGCAGCGTTCTACGGAAACGGTCGTTGTCACCCGACTTGGGTCATGGGTGGGTGAGCAACGTCGCTCTTGGCGCTGTCGTCGGCGCGCCGCCGAAGGCGTCGAGTATAGTCGACACTTTTACAAGAAACCGAGGAAGTGTCGAGTATAGTCGACACCTTTTGTCGGTTTGCGTACTAGAAGCGCTTGAGCATCACGTGAGCATCCGGGCGGCCGGGCACGTCGATGTCGACGAAGCCTTCGGATTCATACAGCTTGCGGGCGCCAGTGTTCTCCGGCTCAATCCACAGCGATACGGCGGGAGCCTGCTGCGCCTCGGCGAGGTCGCAGGCGTTGCGCAGGAGGCGTCGCCCAGCGCCTAGGCCCCTGTAGCGAGACTCCACAGCAATGAAGAGCTCGGGGATTTCCTCCGGATCTAGGTCGGTGGCCCACTGAGACTCATCAAAAGGATCGGCCTCGGGGTTGCCGGTGTAGGCGGCACCCTTCGCTTCAGTGGTGTAGTAGCGCAGCCACGCACCACCGACGGGGACGCGATGGCTGGAGACTGCGATGACGCCGCCGTCGACATGGGGCGACCATTCGTCGATGTACAGCCCCACGTCAGGCGTGTGGAAATCCCCGATATGGGCGTCCTCGTCACCGAGGACATCGGCGAGGAAAAGGAGACGGGAGAGGTAGGTACGGTCGTGCTCCTTGGCCAACCGTACACCGAACTCAGAATCGTTAACGCTCATGCCTTTCGAGGCTACTTGATCTCTGAATCTAGCTACTCACTGAGTGGTTCGAGTGGAGTTGGTGGCGCTATCCTGATGCGCCACTGTTGCATCCCCTCAGAGCGACAAGTCAGCACCCCGGTAAGTTGTACTCAGCGAGTCAGTGACCCGGAGCAGAGCTCCACCGGGGTATCACGTACAAAGAGTATGTAACGTTGCTGACTGAAGCAAGGTTATTGCAGTGCTCCCTGGCCGTAAGGAAGCATCGGCAAATTACTTGATCTCCAGAATCGGCTCGCCCTTGTTGATCTGCGTGCCGGTGGACACCTTGAGGTCGGTCACGGTGCCGGACTTGTGGGCCTTGACGGGGTTCTCCATTTTCATGGCTTCAAGGACGACGACGACCTCGCCCTCTTCGACTTCCTGGCCTTCTTCGACGGCGACCTTGATGGCGCTGCCCTGCATCGGTGCGGTCACGGCGTCACCGGACACGTTGGCTGCTGCGCCTTTACCGCGGCGCTTCTTCGACTTCTTGCGCTTGTTGCCGCCACCCAAGAGCAAGTTGCCCGGCAGGGCAACCTCGATGCGGCGGCCGCCAACCTCGACGACGAACTTCTGGGGTGCTTCCTGGTCCTCATCCTCAGGTGCTTCGGCGGTGTCGGTGTATTCGGGCAGCTCGTTGACCCACTCTTCCTCGATCCACTTGGTGTAGACCGTGAAGTTGCCGTCCTCGGCGGTGAAGGCAGGATCGGTGAGGATTGCCTGGTGGAAGGGGATAACCGTGGGCAGGCCTTCGATGCGGTACTCGGACAGCGCGCGGCGTGCGCGCGCGATGGCGGTCTCGCGGTCCGGGCCCCAGACGATGAGCTTGGCCAGCATGGAATCGAACTGTCCGCCGATGACGGAACCTTCGCGCACGCCGGAATCCATACGCACGCCCGGGCCGGAAGGCTCGGAGTAGGAGACGATGGTTCCAGGAGCCGGCATGAAGCCCGCAGCGGCGTCCTCGCCGTTGATGCGGAACTCGAAGGCGTGGCCGTGCGGGGTCGGGTCCTCGGCGATGGAAAGCTCGCGGCCCTCGGCGATGCGGAACTGCTCGCGAACGAGGTCGTAGCCGGTGGTTTCTTCGGTAACGGGGTGCTCCACCTGGAGGCGCGTGTTGACCTCGAGGAAGGAGATGAGTCCATCCGCACCTACGAGGTACTCCACCGTACCAGCGCCGTAGTATCCGGCCTCGCGGCAGATGCGCTTGGCGGATTCATGGATGGAGGCGCGCTGCTCATCGGTGAGGAAGGGGGCAGGGGCCTCTTCGACGAGCTTCTGGAAGCGGCGCTGTAGGGAGCAGTCGCGGGTGCCCATGACGACGACGTTGCCGTGCTGGTCAGCCAGGACCTGCGCCTCGACGTGGCGGGCCTTATCCAGGTAGCGCTCAACGAAGCACTCGCCGCGGCCGAAGGCTGCGGTGGCCTCGCGGGTGGCGGACTCGTAGAGGTCCTTGATCTCCTCGCGGGTGTGAGCGACCTTCATGCCGCGGCCACCGCCGCCGAAGGCAGCCTTGATGGCAACGGGCAGGCCGTGCTCGTCGGCGAAGGCCTCGACCTCTTCGGCGCTGGCGACGGGATCCTTGGTACCCGGTGCCATGGGCGCGTCGGCACGCTCGGCAATGTGGCGGGCGGTGACCTTGTCACCCAAGTCCGCAATCGATTGCGGCGAGGGGCCGATCCAGATCAGGCCGGCGTCGATGACGGCCTGGGCAAAGTCGGCGTTCTCGGAGAGGAAGCCATAGCCGGGGTGGATAGCGTCGGCGCCGGATTTGGAGGCGGCGTCGAGAATCTTGTTGATATCGAGGTAAGACTCAGCGGAGTTTTGGCCGCCGAGTGCGAAGGCTTCGTCGGCAAGCGTGACGAATGGGGCGTCAGCATCGGGCTCGGCATAAACCGCTACGGATGCGATGCCGGCATCGCGAGCCGCACGGATGACGCGGACCGCAATCTCACCGCGGTTGGCCACGAGGACCTTGGTGATGTTCTTGGTTTCAACTGCCACGGCAGGAACCCTCCTCCAATTTTTCTGATAGGACTGCGTACTATTCTTGCACACCAAAACATGAGGATACCGTCACGTCTTGGTTTCGTGTCAAAAAATAAACCCGCACCAGCGAGGATGCGGGCTTATTTCGGCGTGTTGCTAGCGCTCAACGGGCATGCGAACCATGTTGCCCCACTCTGCCCACGAGCCATCGTAGACGCGCGGGGTGTCGAAGCCGAGCAGGTACTTCAGCACAAACCAGGTGTGCGCGGCCTGAGCGCCGACATGCGAGTAAAGGACGGTTTCCGTTGCGGGCTCTAGCTCACCATAGTTGACCTTGAGCTCGCTGAGTGTACGGAAGCAGCCGTTGGGGTAGACCGCGCGATCCCATTCCAAGTTGATGGCCCCGGGAATATGGCCGTGCGTCAAGGTGGTGCCGTAGGCAGACTCGCCGGTTCCGTTCTTGAAGGCGGCTTCGCCGCAGAACTCGTCTGGGCTGCGGGTGTCGACAACGGTGGCGGTGGATCCGCGCAGCTCATCGACGAAGATGCGAGAGGATTCTTCGCGGGAAACCTCCGGATAAGAGGAAACGGATGGTTCGGGAACCATGAAGGAAGTATCGCGTTCTTCGGACATCCAGGCGTCCCTGCCGCCGTCGAGAAGCCGCACGTCTTCGTGGCCGTACAGTTCAAAGATCCACAGGGCGAACGCGGCCCACCAGTTGGACTTGTCTCCGTACAGGATGACGGTGTCATCGCGCTCGACGCCCTTCGAGCGAAGGAGGGCGGTGAAGTCTTCGGCGCTGATGATGTCCCTCGTTGTGCTATCGAGCAGTTCCGTCTGGACGTTGATACGGATAGCGGTGGGGATGTGGCCGATATCGTAGAGGAGTGAATCCTCATCGACCTCGATCACGTGGAGGCCGTTAATGCCCAGTCGCGCGGATAGCCACGGTGCGGACACGAGACGCTCGGGGTGCGCGTATTCCTGGAAAGGGGGATTCGGGTCGAATTCGGCCACGGTCCACCTGCCTTTCTCGTTAAGGGGGAACGTTCGCTTCAACTCTAGCGTGCTTGGCCGAAAAGTGGTCACGGGGGAGAGCCTTTTGTGGTGTTGGATACATTTCTTGGGCGGGTTGTGCCGCTTCGCACTTACTGGTTATAACAAGTATGCAGGTCAGGGGCTGAAAAGTGCGCTAAGCTCGCTTTTTAACCTTCTGTTGGGCCGATTTTGTAGGGGAGCGCGCGGGCCAAACCTGGGTTATTTTAAGTAGTGACACTCATCAACCCCCTAGCGAAAGGGAATTACTGTGCACAAGGCAATCGTCGTCTTCGAGGTTGAGGGCGGATCAGACAAGCAGATCAACGGACACCGTAAGGACACCATGCCAATCGTCGACTGCATCAAGGATGCAGGCTGGCATGCAGAGGTCGTGTTCTACCGCCCTGAGTGGTCCGAGAAGCTCTTCGAGTATGTATCCGAGAATTTTGATGCCTACATCTCCCGCGTGAACCCGGGCAACATCCCGGGCGGTGAAAAGGGCTACTTTGACCTGCTCTCCAAGCTGTCCGACGCTGGTTTGGTCGGCATGTCCACCCCGTACGAGATGATGGCCTACGGCGCTAAGGATGCCCTGGTCAAGCTCAACGACACCGACCTGGTCCCGTCCGATACCGCCGCCTACTACGACGTCGAGTCCTTCCACAACACCTTCCCGACCTCCCTGTCCTACGGCGAGCGCGTGCTTAAGCAGAACCGTGGCTCCACCGGCTCCGGCATCTGGCGCGTGCGCCTTGCCGACGAGAAGCTGGCCGAGTCCGTCGAGCCGGGCACGGCTCTGTCGCTCGACACCAAGATCAAGTGCACCGAGGCTGTGGACAACCACTCCGAGGAGCGCGAGCTGGGCGAGTTCATGGACTTCTGCGATCAGTACATCGTGGGTGACAACGGCATGCTCGTGGACATGCGCTTCATGCCGCGCATCGTTGAGGGTGAGATTCGTATTCTTCTCGTGGGCCCGGACCCGGTCTTCGTGGTGCACAAGAAGCCGGCCGAGGGCGGCGATGCCTTCTCCGCCACCCTGTTCTCCGGCGCCAAGTACACCTACCAAAAGCCGGAGGAGTGGCAGGAGCTCGTCGATATGTTCGCTGACGTTCGCCCGGTCATCGCAGAGAAGCTCGGCGGTGACAACATCCCGCTGATCTGGACCGCGGACTTCATGCTGGCTGACGGCGAAAACGGCGAAGATACTTACGTCCTTGGTGAGATCAACTGCTCCTGCGTGGGCTTCACCTCTGAGCTGGACATGGGCATTCAGGAGAAGGTGGCTGCTGAGGCCATCAAGCGCGTGGAGGCCAAGCACGCTTAAGCGATTTATTTCGCACTAATCCTGTTGAGTTTCCCCTGCCGTGGCGGGGGAAACTGTCGTTTTCTGGGGTGCATTTGCCTAACTCGCGCTGCCGGTGAGCAAGATCTCAGGTACGTTCGGTGGGGTAAAAAATTTATGACAGTATCGTGCTGTAGCGCACTGCGAAAATCAATGATTCTCCGAAAGGTCTAAAAACTATGACGAACCCCAACCAGTTTGGTGAGAACGGCGACAAGAACGATAACAACGCTGGCGACTACAACGCTCACGGTTCCCACGGCGACAACGCTGGGAACAACAGCTTCGGTAGCTTTGGCGGCTACGGTAGCTCTCAGTCCGGCAGCGATAATTCTGCTTCTGGGTGGAACAGCCAGGGACAGAACTCCAACTTCGGCTGGGGCGGCCAGGCCGGCTACGGCGATTACTCCGAGAGCTCCGCTGAGACCTCCTCGTTCGGAAGTGCGTCTTCCCAGAATTCGCAGCCGGAGTCTGAAGGTGAGGCCAAGGACAGCACTTTTGGCTCCAGCTTTGCTGCGTCTGAGTCCGCCTCTGGTTCTGCCAACACGGAGTCATCTGACAACAAGTCTGAAAGCCATGACACCCGCGCTAACCATGACTCTTTTGGCGCCTCCTACGCTTCCTACAACTCCGATAGCAGTGCTGGCGCCGAGCACTCCGCTGAGGCGACGAACTCGAATCAGGGCTACGGCAACCACGGTTACGGCAACAGCGGCTTTGGCAGCGAAGGCTTTGGCGGCAGTGCGCAGGCAGAATCCAACCAGAGCCAGGGTTTTGGGCAGCAGTCTGGTGATGGCTTCGGCGCCCAGGCTTCTCACTCCAACTCCACGTCCGGTTTTGGTAGCTACCAGCAGCAGAACCAGGGCTTTGGTGGACAGGAGCAGCAAGGGTTCGGCTCCCAAAGCCAGCAGGGCTTTGGTACGCAGGAACAGCAGGGCTTCGGTCAGCAGAACTCGCCCTTTGCTGCCTCTCCACAGAACAATCAGTACCCGCAGCAGGCCGCACAGAACGGTGGTTCTTCTAAGAGCACGGGCTTCTTCAAGGCGCTGTTTGACTTCTCCTTCAGCAGCTTTGTCACCCTGAAGTTCTCCTCCTTCATCTACATTCTGCTCGTCATTTTGGCAGGACTCTCCTGGGCAGGATTGATCCTCTTCTCTTTCGTGGCTTTTGCTGACAGCTTTGTCAGCGGAATCTTGGCGTTCCTGGGCGCTGTCATTTTTGGCGGAATCGCGTTCTTTTTCTATGTCATCCAGTTCCGCTTGATCTTGGAGTTCTTCGTGGCAAACATCCGCACCGCGCAGAACACCGGTGATCTTGTTGCTAAGGCAGACGGCGACAAGGCTTAATCGCATACCAATCCCTGCGCTGCTTTAGGGCAGACAGACTAATCCCGCCGGCCTCATTATTTGAGGTCCGCGGGATTTTTGTATTTAAAGCCCTATGCCCGTCGGAGAGGCCCGTTAGCCGCCACGGATGGTTCCAGTCATATGGTTCGGGTCAGAAGGTTCGTGTGCCCCTAAACAAACCATCTGTGGGCACCTAGATGGTTCACCTGCCCCCAGCTAAACCTTTTGAGTAGAACCAGTTGACTAGAACCATGTGGCGGACCGGGGTAGGCGGGATAGCGCGCAACGGCGCTACTGGCTGCTTAGTCCAGCAGCGTGGCGACGGACTCGGGGTCGGCGTCGGAAAGCATTTGACGGATGCGGTCATACTCCGCGTCCTCACCGATGGCCTTTGCAGCATGGCCCAGTGCGGCAATCGCGCGCAGCACGCCTTGGTTAGGCTCATGGGAGAAGGGGACAGGGCCCCAGCCCTTCCATCCATTGCCGCGCAGGCGGTCGAGGCTGCGGTGGTAGCCGGTACGCGCATAAGCGTAGGCGGTGATGAAAGCGGTGGGTTCAGCGCCCTTGTGCTTGTCTAGTTCCTGCTCCGCCAGCAGTGCCCACAGCAGCGGGGAATCCGGGTGGGCGACAATTCCTGCGGTGAGATCGGAGGTGCTGTCAGCACCCGGATCGGCCGGCAGCTTGATGGGCGGGGGAGCGAGCATATCTTTCATTTCCATGCCGTCCCACTCTAGCCATGTGGCAGCGAGGGGGCGAACCTAGAAAGGTTCGCCCGCAGCTGGATGGATTCACCCGCAACTAGAAGGGCTCGCCCCGAATTAGGGCTGGGCCCAGAAGTCGGAAACGTTGAGTCCAAAGGAATACAGAGCGCGGCGCAGCACCGGCAGCGAAAGGCCGATGACGGAGGAAGGATCGCCCTCAATGCGGTCGATGAACCAACCGCCGAGGGCCTCCAGGGTAAAGGCGCCGGCGCATTCCAGCGGCTCGCCGGTGCGAGCATAGGCCTCGATATCGGCGGCAGTAGCTTCCGCAAAGTGCACCGTCGTGCGCGAGGCCTCCACGAAGCGCTCCTCGCCGCGCAGCACGCAGTGGCCGGTGATGAGCTCCGCGGCGCGGCCGGCCTGCGCGTGCCAGCGCTCCACGGTGGCCTCGGGGGTGTGGGGTTTGCCTTGGAGGGAGCCGTCGAGAAGCAGCATGGAATCCCCGCCCACCACGACGTCCTCGGGATAGTCCGGGGCAATGGCCTCTGCCTTGGCCGTGGCGAGTGCGCAGACGATCTCGGCGGGCTCAGCACCCGCCAGGCGCTCCTCGATGGCCCGCTCATCCACGTGGGCCGGGGCAATGACGGGTTCCACGCCCGCACCCCGCAGGATGGACAGGCGGGACGGGGACTGAGAAGCCAGAACCAGGCGCATGTGCTTAGTAGTAGCGGACGTTGCGGAAGGCGGACGGGTTAAACACGTCGCCCGGCTGGCCCCACAGGTCGCGCTCGGAGCGGGTATCGGCGGCCTTGGCACGCGCCTCGGAGTCGAGCTGGCTGAGCACCGTGGTCAGGGCCGCCACCTCAGCGTCGGTGGGGTTGCCGTTGAGAACGGTAAACAGGGAAGCGGTCATGGGGAAACCTCTACAAAACGATATTGCCGTGTTTCTTCGGCAGGGTCGGAATAATCTTGCGATCCAGCAGGCGCAGTCCCTCAATGAGGGAACCGCGCGTGGCTGCCGGGGTAATAACGGAATCGACGAGACCGCGCTCAGCGGCTTGGTACGGGGTGAGGTAGGCTGCGGCCTCGTCCTCACTCAGCTCCAGCTCAGCGGCCAGTTCAGGGGCATCGGCCACGGCGATCTCGGCCGTCGGCCACGCATAGGACAGGTCCGCACCGAGCTCCTTGGAACCGAAAGCGATGTAGCCGGTGCCGTGCGCGCGGCGCACGATCACGCTGATCTTGCCCACGCTCGCCGCAGCATAAGCATGCACGAGCTTGGCCAACGCTGCCTTCTCCACATCCAGAGCCGGGGAGTCGACGAACTCGACGATGGGGGTGTTGAAGGCATCGCACAGGCGAATGAAACGCGCGGCCTTGGCGGCGGCTGCGGCATCGAGAGAGTCGCGGTTGGCGATGATGCCCACCGTGCGTCCCTCCACGCGGCCGAAGCCGGTGAAGACCCCGCGCACCCAGGCGCCGAGCTCGAAAACATCCTCACAGGTAGCGGTGACCACGTCGGCGAGATCCACGGCGCCGTCATCGCCCACGAGGGTATCGAGCGCGTGGTCGGCCTCGCTGATGTTGTCTTCCACCGAACCCGCAACGATGGTGGCCTCGGTGCGGGGCGCGGCGGCACGGTTATTGGAGGGCAGATAGGAGAGCACGCGCTTGGCGACGCTCACCTCGTGCTCCCCGTCCGCCTGCACGTCGCCGTCGGGGGCGATGACGACATCGGACAGCGCGGCCACGAGCGAGGCCTCCTTGGACTCCGCGTAAACCGCCGTGATCTGCGGGATGAGGCCGGAGGCGGTGGTGGCGCGGGCGAGGATGCGGGCCTGCATGGCGGAGGAGACGATGCCCTCCTGGGCGCGGGGCTTATCGCTGGCAACGAGCGCGACGATGGGCACGCCGGTCTTAATGGCCAGGTCATAGAGCTTGGTGACCTTTTCGCCATAGACCTCGCCCATGGTGCCGTCGAACAACGAGGCGTCCTGCGCATAGGCGCAGACCTTGTGGCCATCGACGGTGCCGAAGCCGGTGACGACACCATCGGTGTAGGGGCGGATGTGCTCGCGGCCGAACTCGGTGGAGCGGTGGCGAGCAAGGGCGTCGGTCTCCACGAAGGAGCCGGCGTCAAAGAGCGCCTCGATGGCGCTGCGGGCTGCCGGGACTTCTCCCTGCGGCGCCCGGGACTCGGTGAGCTTGGCGCTCAGGTCCTCGATCTTGCCAGCGGTCGTCTTCAAGTCAGTCATGGAACACTAGTGTAATACAGTGCTTCTGCTGCACTGATTTGTGCTGAAACGAGCGCGGCCTAGAGCGGGATGTTTCCGTGCTTGCGCGATGGGCGCGCGACATTCTTGTCCGTGAAGAAGCGCAGGTTTTTAGCGATTGCACTGCGGGTTTCGGAGGGGAGAATGACGGCGTCGATAAGCCCGCGCTCTGCTGCCTTATACGGGTTGAGCATGTGATCTTCGTATTCGCGCTCGAAGGATTTGGTCAGTTCCGTCACGTCGAGGCCTTTCTCATGGGCTGCCTTGATCTCTTTGCGATAGATAAAACCGACGGCACCTGCTGCACCCATGACCGCGATCTGGGCGGTGGGCCATGCCAGGTTGATGTCCGCGCCCAGCCCCTTGGAGCCCATCACGCAGTAGGCGCCGCCGTATGCCTTGCGCAGGGTGACGGTGATCTTGGGAACGGTGGCTTCGGCGTAGGCGTAGAGCAGCTTGGCGCCGCGGCGCAGGATGCCGTCGTGTTCTTGGTCGGCGCCGGGGAGGAAGCCGGGGACGTCGACAAGCATGATGATAGGGATGTTGAAGGCATCGCAGGTGCGCACGAAGCGGGCGGCCTTCTCGGAAGAATCGATGTCGAGGCAGCCGGCGAAGACCTGGGGCTGGTTAGCAACGAAACCAACAGTGCGGCCTTCGATGCGTCCGAAGGCGGTGACCACGTTATCGGCGCGGTCGGCCTGGATCTCCAGGAAGTCACCGTCATCGGTGAGGGCCTCGATGACCTCCTTGACGTCATAGGGCTGGTTTGGGGAATCCGGGATGATCTCATCCAGCATGAGGTCGTCGGCGGTTTCTTCGCCCAGGTCTTCGTAGGGCTCAACCGGGGTCAGCTGGCGGTTATTGGAGGGAAGGTAGGTCAGCAAGTCGTGGACCCAATCCAGGGCTTCCTCGTCGCTGGCGGCGGTGTAGTGCGAGGTTCCTGCTTTGTGCATGTGGACGCCCGCGCCGCCGAGTTCTTCTTGACTGACTTCTTCGCCGGTGACGGTCTTGATGACGTCTGGTCCGGTGACGAACATCTTGGACTTCTTGTCCACCATCACCACGAAATCAGTCAGGGCAGGGGAGTAGGCGTTGCCGCCGGCGCACGCGCCCATGATGACGGAGATCTGCGGGACGATGCCGGAAGCCTTGACGTTCTGGTAGAAGGTCTTGGCAATCCAGTCCAGGGACACGGCGCCGTCCTGGATGCGGGCGCCGGCACCCTCGTATAGGCCGATGAGCGGGCGGCCGGTGGTGATGGAAAGCTCCATGATCTTGATCATCTTCTCGCCGTAGACCTCACCGAGTGCGCCACCAAAGACGGTTCCGTCCTGGGAGAAAATGCAGACCTCGCGGCCGTCGATGGTGCCCCAGCCGGTGACGATGCCATCGGTCAGTGGGCGCTTCTTGCCCATGCCGAAGTCCGTGGTGCGGTGCACGGCGAGCATATCGGTCTCGACGAAGGAGCCCTCGTCGAGGAGATAGTCCAAGCGCTCACGTGCGGTGAGGCGGCCTTGGGCGTGGACCTTTTCGTGGGCTTTCTCGCCCATGGGCTGCGCCGCTGCTTCGCGACGCCTCTTCAGTTCAGCGATCTTGCCTGCGGTGGTGTCGGCGCTCAGGGAGTCAAGCTCCGACAAATGTGAGGAAATAGTCATGTTTGGCAGTGTAGAGAAGTTTTGTATGGGAATGTATAGCGGCGCACGGGTGATTTCGCTCACATTTTACGTTCGGGCAGGTGAGGGGCGGTGGAAAAGATGAGGGAATCCTCGCAAACGGCGTGTTGGGTGCATGGCTGACAGTGTAGTGGGCGCGAAATGCGCCGTTTGAAGGGTGGTCGCATGAGAAAACCCCGCCCATGGGGACGGGGTTTGGTGAAGGATTTTATGCAAGCCATCCGAAGCTGTCGAGGAAAAGTTCTACCTCGGCAAGGTCGCCTTCCCGGGGGAAGTCGCCCGTGAGGGCGGCGAAGCTTTCCTCGATGTCGGTATGGGTTGCCGGAATGAGATCGTGCTTGAGTAGATCTTCTGCCACCTGTGCTGCAATGGGTGCAGCGGTAATGGTGTCAAGACCGGTGCCGGTGGCGGTCTTGAATGTGTTAGCAATGGTGGAAATAAAGCCGGAAATAGTATTCATTCTTGCTCGCCCCTTTTTTGCCTCTCGTAGTAAAGGTACGGGGTACCGTACCGTTGGGATTCACCAACTATATCGCGTAAACGCCCAAAACGCTACATAGATTTCAAGTTAAGTTAACTTTTTGTTTACCTTGGCTGATGTGTGACCAGGGACACTCATGAGCTTCCCACCGCGGGGGAGAATTAATAAAGACAAAAAGACAGCCCCGCCGTGTAGGGCGACGGGGCTGTCGGTGGGAGGGGTGTTAGGGGCTTAGTGTCCGCCAGCGATTCCGGCAAAAGGCTCCCAGCCGAAGTAGTGGGCGATGGAGTCCTTTGCAATCCATGTGATAGCGATAAGGATGACGAAGCCAAGAACGGCGTATACCGTCCAGCCAAGCATCTTCATTTGGGGTGAGGCTGCGGTGTCATCAACGACGACGCCTTCGGCGTTGCGGATGGGGTCGCCGGTCATACAGCGCATGCCCAAAGCGAAGAGGAGCGGGATGCCCGCGCCGAAGGCGAGAGCTAGTGCAGCCACACGGATGAGGGCGGTGACGATTTCCATTGCGGTCATGATTGGAATCCTTAGTTGTCCTTGTTGGCGGTGTGGGACTTGACCACATCATTGACGGCGTCTGCGGCGCCGGGGGCGTTGCCGGTCGAAACGCCTGCGGCGACCTTTTCGCGGTGAGACATCGAGGAGTCGACGGACTCGGAGTCCTCGTCCCAGTCGTCGTTGACGTTATTAGCGTCAACCGGGTTGCGGCGAGCGCGCAGGAGGATGAGGGCGACCATTCCCAGCAGGATGATCAGGTCAACGATGGCACCCACCATGGTGTTGGTGGCTGCGCCAACGCCGTTGGCAATCCACCATGTAACGAAGCCGACGAAGGCGGCGCACGGAAGGGTGATGAGCCACGCGGCCACCATGCGCATGGCGACGCCCCAGCGAACCTTCGCCCCCTTGCGGCCCAGGCCGGTACCCAGGATGGAACCGGTGGACACGTGGGTGGTGGACAGCGCCATACCGCCGGTGGCGGAGGTTAGGATGATGGCGGCGGAGGTGGCCTCAGCGGCCATGCCCTGCGGGGACTCAATCTCAACCAGCCCCTTGCCCAGGGTGCGGATGACGCGCCAGCCGCCCGACATGGTGCCGGCGGCAATCGCGACGGCACAGGCCACGATGACCCAGGTCGGGATGCGGGAATCGGAGTTGGCCTCGCCAGCGGCAACGAGGGCAAGGAAGATAACGCCCATCGTCTTCTGTGCGTCACCGGTGCCGTGGGCCAGGGATACGAGGCAGGCGGTCACGATCTGGCCGTGGCGGAAGTGCTCGTTTTTGACCTTGCTCGGGATGGTGTTGGTCACCCAGTACACCAGGGCGGTACCGCAGGCGGAAACCAGAGCGGCGATGAGTGGGGAGGCAATAGCCGGGATGATGATCTTGCCGGCAATGGAGGACCACGCCACGCCGCCGGTGCCCAGGGCTGCGAAGGCAGCGCCGATGAGGCCACCAAAGAGGGCGTGGGAGGATGAAGACGGCATACCAAGGAGCCAGGTAAATAGGTTCCAGGTGATGCCGCCGATGAGGCCGGTGAAGACGACCATGAGCAGGGCGTCGCCGTCGGCGGGGACGGAGACATCGTACTGGTCAAGGTTGACGATTCCCTTGGCCACGGTGGCGGCCACATTGACGGAGAGGAATGCGCCGATGAGGTTGAGGACGGCGGAAATGGCAACGGCGGTGAACGGCTTCAGTGCGCCGGTGGCAATCGACGTCGCCATAGCGTTGGCTGTGTCGTGGAAACCGTTGGTGAAGTCGAAGGCCAGTGCCGTGATGACCACGATGGCCAAGATGATAAGAGTCGCTGACACGAGCGTGATCCCTTTCAGGACTAGGGCAATAATCTGCAAAGAGGGGTCAGCGTGTCGGGGCCAAAGGGGTGGCGCGACGACTGCGAGCTAACCGCGGTTGACGATAGTCCCGAAAGGTAATGGTGCCAATTGTGCGCTAAAGGCCGGTGACCTCGGCAAACAGGCATTATGTATCTTTAATTGGTCATAAAACGCTAAAAAACCTCAAAAGTTACAGCACAATACATCGACTGTTCATGTTCTGTTTACCGTTTTCGTTAAAAGACCGTTAAGCCTCCACCGGAAGCCAGGCATAACCGAAGGGTCCCAGTTCGACTGGTCCTAAGTCTACGGCTTCTTCGGTGAAGTTGTGCAAGCACAATAATTCACCGCGCTGGAATCCCAGCACGCCCGCGTGGCCGGTCTCCACCGCCTCGAAAGGCGCGGTGCCGAGTTCCGGATGCGCCTTGCGTTGCTGGATGAGGCTGCGAATGCGGTGGAGGATCGAGGAGTCGTCGGCAAGCTGCTCCTCCACCGAAATACCAATCCCGCCAACGATGGGGCGGCGCGTCTGAGCGGATGTACTGAAACCTGCGCCCTCGCCCGGCTCCCACTGCATAGGGGTGCGGACAGCATCGCGGTCGGGCAGCTCGGGGGCGTCGTTCATGCCAATCTCATCGCCGTAATACAAGAAAGGCGCGCCCGGTAGCGTCATGAGGAGGGAATAGAAGAGCTCAATCTTGCGGTAGTCGTTGCCCAACAGCGGGGCGAGCCGCCGCGCGATACCCACGTGAGCGCGCATCTGATCATCCGGCAGAAAGTGCTCGTACATGATGGCGCGCTGGTCCTCGTTGACCATCTCCAGCGTTAGCTCGTCGTGATTGCGCAGGAAGGTGCCCCACTGGCATCCCTGGGGCAGCTCCGGAAGCTCCGCCATGATCTCGTAGACCGGTGTGGCGTCACCCAGTGCAAGGGCCTGGTAGAGCCGCGGCATGACGGGGAAGTTGAACACCATGTGGAAGCGATTGCCCGTGCCGTAGAACTCCATGGTGTCTTGCGGCGGCTGGTTGGCCTCCGCGATCATGATGGCCTCGGGATAGTTCTCGTCGATGAAAGCGCGGATTCTTTCCACAAACTCGACTGTTTCCGGCAGGGACTCGCCACCCAGACCATCGCGCTCGTAGAGGTATGCAATGGCATCGAGGCGGAAGCCGTCCACGCCCTTGTCCAGCCAGAAGGAGAGGATCTTGAACACTTCCTCGCGGACCTTCGGGTTGTCATAGTTCAAGTCCGGCTGGTGCGAGTAGAAGCGGTGGAAGTAGTACTGCTTGCGCTCCGGATCCCACGCCCAATTCGAGGTTTCCGTATCGGTGAAGATGATGCGGATCTCTGGGTAGCGCAGGGGATCATCGCCCCACACGTAGTAGTCACCGTACGGCCCTTCCGGATCGGTGCGCGAGGCCTGGAACCACGGGTGATCGGTGGAGGTGTGGTTGAACGCCAGGTCCGTCATCAGCCGCATGCCACGCGCGTGGAGCTCGGTGACGAGCTCCTCGAAGTCCTCCATCGTGCCGTAATCAGGGTGGATGGAGTAGTAATCGGCAATGTCATAGCCATCATCGCGCAGCGGGGAGGCATAGAACGGGGAGAGCCACAGGCAGTCCACGCCGAGCCACTTGAGGTAATCCAACTTCTCAATAACGCCGCGCAGCGTGCCGACGCCTTCGCCGCGGGTGTCCTTGTACGAGCCCACGAGGGCCTGGTAGAAAATGGCGTTGTCGTGCCAGGTCATCGGAGATCCTTCCGTTTAGCCCGCCACAGCAGAAACTCCGCCAGGCACAGCGCGCCCGCGAGGAGCCCCGGCCAGATAGCGGGGGAGGGGTGAAAAAGGTTGAGGACTGCCTGCACCAGCGCCAGGAACGCAAAGAAACCAACGAAACCCAGCGCGGTGTCCCACAGCAGAGCGCGGCGCATTAGGCCTTAACACCGCCGGCGGTGAGGCCGGCAACGATGCGGTGCTGGAAGATGAGCACCATGATGATCAGCGGAATCGTCACCAGTGCGCCCGCGGCCATGGTGGCGGCGTAGGGGTACTCGAAGGCCGAGGGGCCCGAGAAACGCGCGATAGCCACGGTCACCGGCTCAGTGGCGGTGGTGGATAGCTGCTTGGCCAGCATGAACTCGTTCCACGTTGTGATGAAAGCGATGATGGCGGTGGTAAACAGCGCGGGCGCGGCCAAGGGCAGGAGCACGAGGCGGAAGGCCTGACCGCGGGAAGCGCCGTCCACGCGGGCAGCCTCCTCCAGCTCCCAGGGAAGCTGGCGGAAGAAGCTCAGCAGCGTATAGACCGTCAGCGGTAGCGCGAAGGAGATGTTCGGGATGATCATCGCGCGGTAGGTGCCGATCCATTCGAGGTTTCCAAAGAGCTGGAACAGCGGGGTCACCAACGCGATGGCCGGGAACATCGAGGCAGCCAGAATGATGCCGGTGACAATACCTTTGCCTGGGAAGTCGTAGCGTGCCAAGGCGTAGGCGGTAAACACGCCGATAAGGACCGCCACCGCGGTCGTGACCAAGGAAATGATCAAAGAGTTCCCCAGCGCATTGAGGAAGTCATTGCCCTTGTCCGTGGCTAGGGCGTCCCGGAAGTTATCCAGGGTTACGTGCGTGGGCCACGGGGTGGTGTCGAAAGTATGGGACTTGTGCCGCAGGGCGGTGACGACCATCCAGTAGAAGGGCGCGAGCCCCCAGAACATGATGAAGAGGATGCCAAGGTAGTGTCCGAGCTTTTTCATGACTTCTTCTCCTTCTTCTGGCGAGCAGTACCGGACACATCAGCGCCGAGGAAGCGAACGAGAATGAACGCGACGGTGAAGATGAGCAGGAAGATGAGGGTGGATAGCGCGGAGGCAGAGTTGAAGTGGCCCTGGCGCATGTCCTCCACCACCAACTGGGAAATGGTGGCCGTCGGGGAGTTGGAGGAGGCGGAGATCATGATGACCGGCAGGTCGTACATGCGCAGCGCGTCCAGCGTGCGGAAGAGGATGGCCACCATGAGCGCCGGGCGCACCAGCGGCAGGGTAATGGTGAAGAAGGTTTGGATGCGCGATGCGCCATCGACGCGGGCGGCGTCATAGACATCGCGCGGAATCATCTGCAGACCGGCCAGGATGAGCAGCGCCATGAACGGGGCGGTCTTCCACACATCGGCGATGATGACCGCGAGGCGGGCATAAAACGGGTCCGTGGTCCACGCGATGTTCGAGCCGATGAGCGCGTTGATGATGCCGTCCGGCGCGAACATGAACTGCCACAGCTTCGCAGTAACCGCGGTGGGAATGGCCCAGGGAACCAGCACAGCCGCGCGCACGAGGCCGCGCCCGCGGTACTCGCCGTTCATCACCAGCGCCATGAACATGCCCAAGATCGTCTCCAGTGCCACCGTGACCACGGTGAAGAAGAGCGTGATTTTGAGCGCCGGCCAGAAATCGGTGGCGATGACGCCGTCCGGGCATGTGGTGGCCTGGCCGGTGGCAGACATGCATTTATTGGTGAGCCAGTACAGGTAGTTTTCGAGGCCTGCGAATGAGCCTTCCTCGAATACACCCGTAGTCGGGTTAAGCCGCTTGTTGCCCTGGAAGGACAACATCACAGCGCGCACGATGGGATAGCCGATGACCACGGCCAGCGCTATCAGCGCCGGTGCGATGAGCGCAGCGACGCGCAGATACTGTCTGCGGGGCTGCGCGGTAGCCGGTGCTCCAGCCATGCGGTGCCTGCCTTTCTGATTAATAGGGGGAGGGGTTTATCGGGGGTTGGGGAAAATCATAGCGGGTGGCCGAGACATCCTCTGTGCACGAGACCCAGATCAAAGAAAGAGGCGCGGGCAAGTCTCGTGGACTTACTCGCGCCCCATTCACGCTGGGAGCATTAACCCTGCGCGGCTGCCTCGATGGCTGCCTTCATGTCCTTCGTTGCGTCATCGACGGACTTGCCCGCGGTCAATGCCGCGTAAGCGTTATCCTGCACGGCCTTGGAGATGGCGGTGTAGAACGGGGAAACCGGACGCGGTGCGGCGTTCTCCAGGGATTCCTTCAGAGCCGGAAGGTACGGGAACTCCTCCACCAGGGACTCATCGTCGTAGATGGAAGCCAGTACCGGCGGGAAGGAAGCCTCAGCGAAGGACTTCTGGTTCTCCTCGTTGATGATGAACTTCATGAAGTCCAGGGCCGTAGCCTTGTGCTCGGAATTGATGTTGATGCCGTTGTTGTAGCCACCCAGAGTGGAAACACCGACGCCGTCCTTGCCCACCAGCGGCTGGACCTCGAACTTGACGCCCTTTTCCTCAGCGTTGGTGTACATGTACGGCCAGTTGATGGCGAATGCGGTCTTGCCCTCGGTGAAGGCCAAGTTGGTCTCCTCCTCCGTTGTGGCGGTGGAGTCCTTGGAGATGGTGCCGTCTTCGTAGGCGTCGACAAGCGCCTGCAGGCCTTCCTTGGACTTGTCCGAGTCAACTGTCACGTTGCCCTCGTCATCCAAGATGGAGCCGCCCCAGCCCTCGATGAAGCCGGCGGTGTTGACGGTGAGGCCCTCGTACTGCTTGAGCTGGGTGGTCAGGCAGGAGCTATCGTCCTTGATGGCCTCGCAGGCAGACGCGATGTCCTCGAACTTCTCCGGAGCCTTGTCCGCCAACTCGGTGTTGCGGAAGAGCAGCTGGCCGTTGGTGTTCTGCGGCAGCGCGTAGAGGGTGTCGTTGTAGGTGGCGGATTCCACGGTGGGCTCCAGCAGCCCGGAGGTATCCACCTCGAGGTCACCGGTCAACGGTGCCAGCCACTGGTTAGCGGCGAAGTCCGCGGTCCAGACCACGTCCAGCGCCATGACGTCGTAGTCGGAGTTGCCCGCCTGCAGGGATTGTACGAGGGTCTCGCGCTGAGCGTCGGCCTCGCCGGCGAGCTCCTTGAGCTCGACCTTCTCGTCCGGGTGCTCGGCGTTCCATGCCTCGATGATGGGCGTGATCTTGTCGGTATCGTTCTTGCCCATGGCAAAGGTGATGGGGCCGCGGCCGTCACCATCAGTCGAGGAGGCATCGGAGCCAGTGCTTGACGACGATCCCTCGTCGCTCGACGAGCAACCTGCCAAGGTCAGTGCGAGGGCAGCGGTGGTGACGACAACGCCGCGGCGGACGGAACGCAGCGAGCTGGGGAGAAACGGCTTCTTCATTGAATATTCACCTTTCGGAAAACTTCTGATGACTACAAAATAGGGGATCATCCCCACATCGCACGTGGTTTTGGCTTTTAATTCACTCCAAGCGGGGGTGAAATCACCCCTGTTTGTGTTGCTGCTTAAGTTTCGATGCGCTGGCCGGTCTCCGGATCGAAGCGGTGTGCCTCGCGGGGGTTAAAGGTCAGCACGACGTTCTCACCGCGTTGCGGAACGTCGTCGCTCGCGCGAGCCACGAAGCGCTGCTCGCCCACCATGACGTAGACGAAGGATTCGGAGCCCAGCTCTTCCACGAACTCCACCGTGCCCTGGAAGCCAATCGGCCCCTTGTTAATGAACATCTTCTCTGGGCGTACGCCGACGCGTCCGCCGTTGTAGTCGAAGATGTTCATCGCAGGGGAGCCAATGAAGCCGGCGACGAATTCGTTAGCAGGAGCGTCGTACAGCTCGCGCGGTGGCGCGACCTGCTGCAATTCACCGTCCTTGAGCACGGCGACGCGATCTCCCATGGTCATGGCCTCCACCTGGTCGTGAGTGACGTAGACAGTGGTGGTGCCGAGGCGCTGTTGGAGGCTGGCCAGCTCCGCACGGGTTTGTACGCGCAGCTTGGCGTCGAGGTTGGACAGGGGTTCATCCATGAGGAAGGCCTTCGGCTCGCGCACGATGGCGCGGCCCATGGCCACGCGCTGGCGCTGACCACCGGAGAGGTCTTTGGGCTTGCGCTGCAGGTACTCCGTGAGCCCAAGGGTCTTCGCGGCTTCCTCTACTTTGGCTGTGATTTCAGCCTTGGGCTTCTTGGCCAGCTTGAGGGCAAACCCCATGTTCTGGGCCACGGTGAGGTGCGGGTAGAGCGCGTAGTTCTGGAAGACCATGGCGATATCGCGCTCGCCGGGCTCCAGTCCCGTGACGTCTTTGCCGTCAATAAGGATGCGGCCGCTGGATACCGGCTCCAGCCCCGCGAGGGCGCGCAAGGTGGTGGACTTACCGCAGCCGGACGGGCCGACGAGGACTAGAAACTCGCCATCCGCAATCTCGATGTTGAGGTCTTTGACCGTGGGTTTCTCGGCACGGGGATAGGTGATGCCGACGTTCTCAAAAGTGACCTTTGCCATGGATTCACACTAGCACCTGGCGGCAGGTGCATTAGGCTGGAATTCGCTATGAAGAAGTTCGCCCCTCTCCTCGCGCTGCTCTTGGTCGGTTGCTCCAGTACGGAATCCACTGAGTCCTTTGCGCCACTGACAACCGTTTCTATTGGGACCGTTGATGCGTCTTCGGCATCTTCAGAGACCACTACGGAGTCATCGACCTCCACTACCAAATCTTCTTCGGAAGAGCCTTCCCCGACGATGCCCTCGAAGGAGTCCGCGACATCGCCGACCACCTCGGCTGCAGAGGCGCAGCGCGATACCGTGTTCCGCGCTATTTTTGCCGATACTGTCGACGCATCTGAAGTCCGTTCACAGTTGGTGGACAATGGCCGTGTAGATCGCTCCACCATGCGCGCCAGCATGAAAGGGATGGGGCTGGAGGTCTCGGACTCGGAATTGCAGGAATATGGCGAGTGGGTCTGTGAGTGGGTCACCCCAGCAACCCGCTATGTGCTGGTAACTGAAGGAAAGCCGGATAGCCTCGGGGCGCAAGACCGCGCGGACTATGACAAATTGATTGGGGATACTGTTTCTTTCTTGGCGGATACGCGGCAGATCACCGTGACACCTGAGCAGGTTACTCACGCGTTGCCCCAGGCGGTGCTGACTACCTGTCTTGACGATGCCACCGCTCGCACAATTCTGGCCAACCCGGATTACTTTTAGTTACTTCTAGAAGGCCACTGCTCGGCGGGTAACCTAGGGTGCATGACTGCACTTGATATGGACCGAATTCGCGAGGCGCTGGGCGGCGACTTCGCTGTTATCGATTACACCGAGTCCACTGGCTCCACCAATACCGATCTCATGCAGGCGGAGAAGGTGGCTGATGGCACCGTACTGCTGGCCAACGAACAGGTTGCCGGCAAGGGCCGTTTGGGTCGCCAGTGGGCGAGCCCGGCGGGGGCGCAGCTTATCTTTTCCGTGCTGATTCTCCCGGATTCGCTTGATCACCTTGGCACCCTGCCCTTGGCCGCCGGCTTGGCGGTGACTGACTCGGTGGAGAAAGCAGTACTCAAGTGGCCGAATGACGTGCAGATTGATGGCAAGAAACTGTGCGGCATACTCGCCGAAGCCGGCCCGGTGGGCGAGGCCTTCAAATCTGCTCCGAAGACGGAAGTTTCCAAGGCTGAAATCAACAAGGCCGAGGTGAACAAGGCTGAGATCAACAAGGCTGAAGTTAATAAGGCCGAGATCAACAAGGCCGAGGTCGCGCCCAAGACGCAGTCTGCGAACCCGCCTTCAGCTCGCGTGGTCGTGGGCATGGGCATCAACGTCACCCTGACCCGCGAGGAACTGCCCATCGAGGCCGCGACATCGCTCGCGCTCGAAGGCCTTGAGACCGACCGCACGCAGCTGGCGGTCACCGTGCTGAAGAACCTGCGTCGCCGCATTACCCAGTGGGAGCAGCAGGACCCACAGCTAATGGCTGATTACCGTAAGGTCTGTTCTTCCATCGGGCAGGAAGTCCGCCTCGAAGCCCCGACCGGCGACGTCATTGGCACCGTCGAGGGCGTGGCCGATGATGGCCGCATCAACGTCGGCGGTGAGTACTACTCCGCGGGTGATGTCATCCACCTGCGCCCAGCTGATAATTAGCCGTCCGAGCTGCATTGCGTCTTGGCATCTACCGGCGAAGCACCATAGAAGGCGCTGCACTCAACAAGGGCACTCAGCTACGGTGCTTTCCACATGGCATCTATCAAATGGCATTAGTCAAAAGGCGTCTTTGCCCCTGAAAACGCCATCTACAGGCCCGCAAAAGGTGTCTTTGACCCCAAAGACACCTTTTGACTAATGCCTTCTGTGAGATGCCATTTGTGGGGCTCGGCTCTAAAGCACCCCAGAGCCTGCCGTGGGCAGGGGAGGCCTCGGCAAAGAACGGTGTTTCCGGGGCAGTAGGTACCATGAGCCCCATGAACCTCATGCAGATGGGCCGCGGCGAAGTTGTTCGCGCGGACATGACCGCCCCGTTTCGCACGCTGCTCTTTCCTTTTCTAGAGCTCGTCGTGATTACCGGGGTGTGCTGGATCGCCATCGGCTGGTGTGACTATAACGGCATTGACCTGGCGCTTCGCAATGGTCTGGTAGCCATATGGGCCCTGCTTGCTGCCTGGCGCTTCGTCCTTCCCTTGGTGAAAGCCCGCCGTAAGCGCTTCATCGTGACCAACCTGCGCGTCATCGCCCGCGAAGGCAAGCGCGTTGATTCGATCCCGCTCACCGATATTCGTGGTGCCCGCCGTCGCCGTGGCGGGATCTCATTGGCACTCCACGGCTATGACAAGCCGATGTATTTCCCCTCCATCCCCAAAGCAAAGCGCGTCGAGGACATTCTCAACGAGCAACCGGTGTGGGGTTAGTCCTTAATCTCCGTCGTGTGCAGCTGTTGGTCCAAGTCATCAGGGGCCAGGTTGGCGGAGCGGAACTCATGGGTCAGTGGTAAGCGCAGATCGAGGTCCGTTCCGGGGCAGAGCTCAATGGTGGCCTCATCCACCGTGTAGTCCAACACGTGCCCGCCGGAGGTACGCGCAGCGTCGATGAAGTGCACGTGGCATCCGGGAACGGAAATTCCTTTTTCAAAGACCGGCGTGCGGAAACCGCCGATGATGCCCTCGACGTCGTCAAAGCGCAGCTCCTTATCGCCGCCCACTGCCTGAGCCATCGGTGGATAAGGCTTGCTCTGCTTGACCACCGTGCGGGTGACCACATTGCTGAAGCGTCCGGTGATACGCACCGCGTACATGTAGTTGGCGGAAGGCTCGACCTCATCGATGAAGGCCGATAGCTCCTCGCACTTCAATCCCTTGGGCGCGGCCACCTTAATACGGGGGACAAAGTTCGTGGCCACCGCGAAGGGGGTTCCCTGGTCCAAGTCAGCCACCGTCGCGGTGCCATCGCCGCGCAGCTGGTAGCATACGCCGTCGAGGATAATCATCTCCCCGTCCAGCGCATCGAAGGTGCCGATGCCGAAATTGCCCTTGCCCAAGAGCTCGCCGATGGTCATTTCGCCGTCGTAAATGCCATCCAACAGCGCGGTCATGAGGGAGTTCTGAAAGATGGTATGCCGGACGATCATGGCCCCAAGGCTAGTATTGAAAGAGTGAGTGAACAACACAAACCCCTCGTTACTGTTTATGGAGACGGCCAGCTTGCACGCATGATGCAGCCGGCCGCGGCTGAGCTCGATATCCACCTGCGCGTGCTGGCCTCCGCGCCAGACAAGTCCGCCGCACAGGTGATTCCGGACGTGGTGCTCGGTGACTACCACGATCTCGACGTGCTCACCGCCGCCGCAGAAGGCGCGGATGCAATCACTTTTGAGCACGAGCACGTACCCACCGAATACGTGCAGGCGCTCATCGCCGACGGCCTCAACGTCCAGCCCCAGCCTTCCGCGCTCCTCTACGCGCAGGACAAGCTGCTCATGCGCCAGAAACTGGCCGAGCTGGGCGCCCCAGTGCCGCGCTTTGCCGCCATCGAATCGGTGGAGGATGCACGGGATTTCGCCGCGCTTGTCGACGGTCATGTGTGCCTCAAAGCCCGCCGCGGCGGCTACGACGGCCATGGCGTGTGGTTCCCCTCCGCGGAGGAGCTGGAGCCGCTGGTAGAAGATCTTCTCGCGGCAGGCACCCCGCTGATGGCTGAGGAAAAAGTTGCCCTTACCCGCGAGCTATCCGTGCTCGTCGCCCGCCGCCCCTCCGGCGAGGTGAAGGTCTGGCCGGTCACCGAATCCGTGCAGCGGGACGGCATCTGCGCCGAGGCTTTTGCCCCCGCCCCGAACCTTTCGCCGGAGTTGACCGAGCGCGCCATGCAGGTGGGCATCAAGGTGGCCACCGAACTTGGCGTTACCGGCGTGCTGGCGGTGGAGCTCTTTGCCTTCGCCACGCAGCAAGACGCCGGCTCCATCATTGCTTCCGCCTCCGGCGCGCCGGGCGCGATTGTTGAGGAGGATATCGCCGTCAACGAGCTGGCCATGCGCCCGCACAATACCGGCCACTGGACTCAGGATGGCTGCGTGACCTCCCAGTTTGAGCAGCACCTGCGTGCCGTACTGGACTTGCCGCTGGGCTCTACCGCAGCCCTGGCTCCGGTCACGGTGATGGCTAATGTGCTGGGCGCCGAAGAAGATCCGCAGATGCCCATGCCGCAGCGCGTTCGCGAAGTGATGGAGCGCTACCCAGAGGCGAAGGTCCACCTCTATGGAAAGGACCACAAGCCGGGCCGCAAGATTGGCCACGTCAACGTAGTCGGTGAGGACGTGGCGGAAACCCGCCGCATCGCCCACGATGCCGCCCACTTCCTCGTCCACGCGCAGTGGGCTTAAGCCCGCAGCGAGCGTGAAACCTATCTACTAAGGAGAGTTTTATGGAACCACTCGTCGGCCTGATTATGGGCTCTGATTCCGATTGGCCCACCGTCAAGCCCGCCGCAGAGGTGCTCGCTGAGTTCGGCGTGCCCTTCGAGGTAGGCGTTGTCAGCGCGCACCGCACCCCGGAGAAGATGCTGGCTTATGCCAAGTCCGCGCACGAGCGCGGCCTCAAGGCCATCATCGCCTGCGCCGGTGGCGCGGCTCACCTGCCGGGCATGGTCGCCGCGGCCACGCCGCTTCCGGTGATTGGCATCCCGCGCGCGTTGAAGGATCTTGATGGGCTCGATTCGCTGCTCTCCATCGTGCAGATGCCGGGCGGCGTGCCGGTGGCCACCGTCTCCATCGGCGGAGCGAAGAATGCCGGCTTGCTTGCCGTGCGCATTCTCTCCGCGGGTGACCCGGCACTGGTGGACAAGATGGTGGCCTACCAAGAGAACATGGCCGCCGAAGTGGAGAAGAAGGACGAGAACCTGCGCTCCCAGCTCCTCGGTGAGTAATTAGCTGGGAAGCTTGCTCTTGAGATCGGGGTAGGACGCCTGCGCTCCTTCTCCGGTGACGGCGTAAGCCCCAACTCGAGCGGCATAGGTGGCGGCCTCCACGAGGTCGTCGCCGTGGAGTAGTCTCGCGCACAGCGCGCCGGCGAAGGCATCGCCCGCGCCGGTAGTATCGATGGCGGTGACCTGCGGGGAGGGGACGTCGACAAGCTCAGCCCCTTCGGCCACGAGGGCTCCCCGCGCGCCCAGCGTGAGGACCACCGAGGCAAAGCCGGCCTCCGTGAGGCGCCGCGCCAGCTCCTCCGGCGCGCCCTCGCCGCTAAGGCCCAGCTGCTCCAGGATGAGCCCGGCCTCGTGCTCGTTGGCTAGCAGTGGATCGGCACGCAGGAGCGCTTCCTTTTCAACCTCGATGACCGGTGCGAGGTTGACCACGACGCGCCCCGTCGCCAGCTCTATGGCCTTGGCAAAACCTTCCGCCGGAACCTCGCCTTGGAGCAGAATGAGTTCCGATTCGGTGATGGGGGAGGAGTGGGTGGTGACGAAGGGAGCGTCGACAAGCGCATTGGCCCCCGGCACCACGATGATGGTGTTTTCTCCCTGCTTATCCACGGTGATGACCGCCAAGCCCGTCACCTCCTCGCTGGCTTCGACGTGCGTGAGGTCCACGCCGCTGGCCTGCAAGTAGTACATCGCGGGCGCGGCGTAGGCATCGCTGCCCACCGCGCCGACGAAGCTGACCTGAGCACCCAGACGGGCGGCAGCGACCGCCTGGTTCGCTCCCTTGCCGCCCGCGGTGATGGTGCCGCCGCTACCTAAGAGGGTTTCGCCCGGTTGCGGGTGCCGCGCGGTGTGGACCACGAGGTCAGCGTTGATGGAACCGACTACGCACATGCTCATGCTGACTAGTATGCACGCTAAGCTAGCGGGCATGCAGTTTCCGCTTCTGGTGTTGGGCGCGCGCGTGGAGGGCGGCGAGCCCGGCTCGCTGCTGCGCAGCCGCTTGGACCGCGCGGGGGTGCTGGCGCGCGTGCTGCCGGAGGAGCCGATCATCGTGTCCGGTTTCGGGGAGGCGGAGCCGATGGCGCGCTACCTCATCGAGCGGGGCGTGGACCCAGAGCGGATCCGTGTGGAGCCGCTGGCTACCAGCACCAACGAAAACCTTGAGCGCGCCCACGCGCTGTGCCCGGACTATGACTATTTCCGCGTCGTGACCAATGACTTCCACGTGCTGCGCACCCGCCTGTGGGCCTGGCACCTGGGGATTCGGGTTCGCATGCATGGTGTTGGCACTCCGCGGAAAGACCGCCTGTGGAATTACCTGCGCGAGGTGGTGGCGACTCCGCATTCGCTGCTGCGCATCGTGTGGCGGCGGGTCGTCGCGTAGTGGCCTATGGACTAGGCACCGAAGAACATGAGCACGATGGCGATGAGCCAAATGACAAACCAGTGGCGCTTTTGCGGCGTGGTTGGGTTGGCCTTCTGCTGTAGGGACTTGATGAAGTACCAGGCGCCGGGCAAGGCGAAGCCGATGCCCATTGCCACATCGCCGTCAGTAATTCCGGTGAAGCCTACGAGGAGCGAGAACAGACTCAACAGCCCCTTGAAAAAGGAGAAGCTGTGGATCGTGCCTTCCATTGGCTGCTGGGCAGGGGCATGGTCAGGCAGCGGAGCTGGGGCGTAGGCGCGCTCCGGCTCGGCAAAGGGCTCTGCGATAGGTTCGGCAAAGGGCTCCACACTCGGCGCCTCATGCGAGTCAACGAAAGGGTTCGCCGAAGGCTTCGCGTCTGACTCGCGCGCGGGTTCCGCGAAAGGATTCGACCCACGGCCGGGGAGAGGTTTGTCCGGCTCCTCAAAAGGGTTGGAGTCAAAGGGATTGCTCATGTGGCTTAGCCTATGTCACCAGTGAGCCAAAGCCCGAATTAGAGCTTGGCCAACGCCTTCGTGATTCCTTCCTTGAGCGTTGCCTGCGATTGCTTCATTGGATGCGCAATCGCCCGCAGGCCCATGTACGCAATCTGGTCCGCCGCCCGGTTCAGCGGGTCGCCCGCATGCCCCAACACGCGGCGGATGGTCACCTCGCAGACTCCCTCCACGTCATGCCACGCCTGTTGGAAGCGCGAGCGCGAGCCCGAGGACAGCCCGCGCCACATGCCCCGCGAGCGCACCGCCTTCGAGCCCTTCTTCCGAATCTGCTCCACCGCTTCCAGAGCAGCTACTGAGTCCGACTCGATGATCGCCTTGGTTGCACCGACCTTGAGCAGGTATTTCAGCGCCAAGGTGAGGGATTCGAGCTCGAGCTCATCGGTGCTGGCCGTCGTCTCGCGCGTGCGCAACCGGTAGTCGCCGTTGCTGGCCACGAAGCACATCGAGCCCTTGAACACCGTGTCCGAGGAAGCATCCGTGGCGATGCGCACGGTGGCCCCCTCGGGCCAGGAGGAGGCCGTCGAGAAGTTCGGCCACCAGTGCGCCTTCGGTGTGTCCACCTTTACTACTTGCTTCTTGCGCGGGGCCTCGCCTTCCTTCTTTGCGCGGCGCGCGGTGATTCCGGCCTGCTTGCGCCGCACGGAGCTGGCGCTTTTCGACGCCCTATTCTCCTCCGCAAAACTCCCTGTTACGGCATAGCCACGCTTTTCCAGCGCGGCCCGCAACCCCGCCTGCCGGCGCCCGGTGACGATCCACCTGCGTCCTCGGAGCCCCTTGGTGGCCTTTTCGAATTCGCGGACGGCCACCTCAACGATGTCGCCCTTTTTAATCTGGCCCTTGCGCACGAAGCGCGTCTTCTTGGTGTTGACGGCGATGACCCAGCCGTCGACAGTTCCGTTTTCGGCGGAATCCCAGCGCTCATCCCACAGCGCAATAGCCACATGCACGGGTGCTGAGATCATGTCTTTGGTGATCTTGCGCGTGCCGTAGGTGCGCGATTGCGTGCCCGTCAGGGCGGAGAGCTCGAGTGGTTCCATCCCCTTTAGTAAACCATTTCACCGCTTCCCTGTAACGCTCGGGCGTCTAGTGCAACATACTCAGTGAGCCCATTAGCATTCTGGAGTTTTATTAGTGTCTGTCCTTACCTTGCCTGGTTCGCGCAAGCGGGAGTTTTCCCGCCTGTTTCGCGAGCATTACCCGGCGGTGCTGGCGTATCTGCGCCGCCGCGTCCCACCGAGCCACGCCGAAGAGCTGGCTGCCGACGTCTTCGAGCGGGCCTGGTCCGGGTTCGACTCTTTGCGCGGCACGCCGCTGCCGTGGCTCTATGGCATCGCCCGCAACGTGATGCGCGAGTTTTACCGCACCCGCCGGGAGACAGAGAACCTCGATGATCATGAGCTGGAATCCTACGCGGGCTATGACGCCGTCGATGCCAACCTCGACATCACTCGCGCGCTGATGCAGCTGCCGCACGCGGAGCGCGAGATTCTCACGCTCCACGCCTGGGAGGGCCTCGACCACCCCGATATCGCCGAGGTCCTCGGCATTTCCCGCAATAACGTGCGCGTTCGCCTGCACCGCGCGCGTACCCACCTTTCCGAACTCACAGGAGAAACCGATGCCTAGCTCTCTCGATATGCTCCGCGCCGCCAACCCCGTTCCTGACACAGCGCTTGACGACGCCTCCCTCGCCCGTTCCGAAGAGACCCTCGCAAAGATAACGAAGGGCCGGCCCACGTGGACCATTGCCGCGGCTGTCGTGGCGGTGTTCGTGCTTGTCGGAGGTGCCTTCCCGCTGCTCAATAACTCGGAGCCCGTGGCCTCGGCCGCGGAGATTCTGACCCAGGCCGGCGAGGCAGCCGCAACCCAGCCCGATGCTGTGGATAAGGGCGTGACCGCGAAGGAATACATGAAGCGCGTCGATACCCTCGGCGATGCCACGGCAATCACCGAATATGCGGTGGATGCCGGCGGCGCCGTGGAGGTCTCCTCGCAAGGAGAGGTCCCGGGCTTTGACCCGCAACCTTCCATCAACCCGGAGGACCTCGTCATCGCGTCCGACCGCGCCGGGCTGGAGAAGCTGGCGGATTCCTTCCCGAACCGCGCGCTGGGCGCGCTGGAACTGCTGCTCCAGCCGGGCTTGAGCAGCGAGCAGCAAAAGATTGCCTATGACATGCTGGCAGACGCCGACGGCAACGAGGTCGGCACCGTCGAGGGCGAAGGCGAGGACCAGCTGGTCACCGTGATTCGCGATTCCGACCGCGTCTCCTTCTCCGTCCTGCCCGCCACCGGTCAGCTGGTGCGCGTGGTGGGCCTGGTGGGGCCGGACGTGGAAACCACCATCGATGCCACCGCCATCTTGGACTGCGTGTCCGTGACGGGTCTGGAGGGCCCGGACCGCATCTCACTAGCGTGCGCGGATAATAACTACCTGGTCAACGAGTTGGACTGGCAGCGCTGGGGAGACGATTCTGCGGAGGCGGATGGCGTGGCCATCGAGAATGACTGTGACCCCAATTGTGCGGAAGGCACGTTCAATGAGGATCGGGTGAAGGTGGTCGTCGACAAGCGCGTGGCGTGTGGATACCACGCCGAGGTCTACTCCCGCGTGCGCGTGCAGTACCCGGATGGGCGTGAGGAAGAGCAGCAGATTGGCTGCGCGCCCTAGGTAAGCTCTTAGGTAAGTTGGCGCAGGGCGAACTGACCGTACATGTCACCTAAAGCCTCGGCGGTGTAATCACCGTCGGGGCTGAACCATTGGGCGACGCCGATGCCCATGTCGATGAGCGCCCAGCAGGCGATTTTGAGGTTTTCCGCGTGGAAGTCGCCCTCGTTGACCACGGCCATCCAGCGGGCGACATAATCGCGGCGCAGCTGCAGGACGACGGATTTGTGGGGCTCTTCGAGGTTGGTGAGCTCGTTGTTGACCACGCGGACGCGCCGGGCGTGGGTGGCGTGGTAGATGACGTGGGCTTTCATGGTGGCGACGAGCTTGTCGCGGGGATCGTTCAGCCCGGCGAGGCAAGCGGCGTTGGCGCGCAGGAGGTCCTCCATGGCGGTGATGGTGACTTCGGCGAGGAGTTCCTGTTTGGAGGAGAAGTGGTTGTACAGGCTGGAGGCGCGCATGCCGACGGCTTTGGCGATGTCCTCCATGCCGGTGGCGTGGTAACCGCGCTGGTCAAAGAGGTCGAGTGCGGCGGCGGCGATTTGGTCGCGGCGTCTCTGGTTGGCCATGGCGGGCGTCCTCCTCAATGAGCTAATGGCGGTTAGTATACCTGCGGGGGCAGGGTGAAGGTTGGCTGGGGGAGATACTGGCCCTGAAGTCTGGTTATCGTTCCGAATCCCGGCTGTGCCGCGCGTTGTGATGAGACACTTGACAGCCTGGGGAGAGTCAGGTCACAATTAACGCTAATCGCCATTCGTATTGCCTGTTAGTTGGAGAATTGACCATGTCCCACAACCTCTTCGAGTCCACCACTGATTTCCTGGGTGTCTTTGACAGCCTTTCTGAGGCCGATGCTGCGGGGTGGAAGCGCGCGGCGCAGTTCCGCGACTACTCCTACCCGGTGATTAACCGGCACTGGCAGGCCGCGGAGTATCCGCTGGACTTGGTTCAGCGTCTGGGGGAGCTGGACGTGATGACCGATGGGCTTTCGGTGGAAGGCCATGAACAGATGTCCACGCTTGGCGCTGGCTTGACGCTCATGGAAGTCACGCGTGCCGATGCTTCGATGGGCACGGTGATTGCGGTGCAGGCGGGGCTGGCCATGCGCTCAATTTCGATGCTTGGTTCTCCGGAACAGCAGGCTTCGTACTTGCCGCAGATGGCTGCTTGCTCTTTGTTGGGTGCCTTCGGGTTGACCGAGCCCGCGCACGGTTCGGATTCCATCGCTTTGGAGACCACCGCGGTGCGTGACGGCGATGAGTGGGTTCTCAACGGCGAAAAGAAGTGGATCGGCAACGGCGCTTCCGGCGGCATCACGATCATCTATGCGCGCATGGAGGATGGCAACGTGGGTGGCTTCATCGTGCCGCAGGAGACGGAGGGCTACTCGGCGACTGTCATTGAGGGAAAGCTTTCCCTGCGCGCCATCCACCAGGCGCACATCACCTTGACTGATTGCCGCATTCCCGCCGCCAACCAGCTTCCGGGCTGCCGCAGCTTCAAGGATGTGTCGCGTGTTCTGACTGCGACTCGCATTGGTGTGTCCTGGATGGCGCTTGGCTCCGCGGTGGCCTGCTACGAGATTGCCCGCTCGTATGTGCTGGAGCGAGTGCAATTTGGTCGGGAGTTGGCGAAGGCGCAGATTATTCAGCAGCGCTTGGCCAATATGGTGCTCGATTTGAGCCAGATGATGCTGACCTGCCGCGAGGTCTCCCAGCGCGAGGATGCTGGCACGTTGGCACCGGAACAGGCTTCGGCGGCGAAGCTCCACAACACCCGCGCTGCTCGCCGCATCGCCGCCGACGCCCGTGACATGCTCGGTGGTGTCGGCATTTTGCTGGAAAATGATATTGCTCGCCATTTCGCGGACATCGAGGCCATGCACACTTACGAGGGCACCGACACTGTGCAGTCCCTCATCATGGGCAAGAAGATTACGGGCTTCTCGGCCTATAAGTAACCAGCCGGCCGGGGATGTGGAAAGGCTCGCTTGGTGGTCCTTCTAGTTTGGTCCTCTTACTTTGGTCCCTTTGCCCTCGATCGGCGCCTGCCTTTGAGTTGTGAACATCCCCCTGTTTGACGTGGTTGTTACTTTACGCGCTCGATGTCTCGGGCGCTAGGGGTTTGCCGTTGTTGATTTCTACCGTTTTAGGTGGTGGCTTGTAGACGGATTTCCGGGGTCTGGGTCTGCGGTGCGGGTGCGTCGCGTAGTAGACGGTTTCCTTTGCTCGGCGATGCTCAAGGATGTCACGCCACGTGCCTGAATACACTTCACTAGGTGTGTATCCATTCAGCCCGCTGTGGCGGTCACGGTTATTGTATTCGTCGATAATCCTGCCGATGACTTTCTGCGCATGCTGGATATCATCATAGGTTTCTAACGCATAGCGGTGATGCTTGATTGTGCGATGTGATGACTCTTCAAATGGGTTGTCATTCGAAACATTCGGCCGAATTAATGACAGCTGCACGCCGTGTTCATCCAGCATGTCCTTCATCATGTGTGAG
Source organism: Corynebacterium sp. HMSC078A10 (assembly GCF_001811565.1). Lineage (NCBI taxonomy): Bacteria > Bacillati > Actinomycetota > Actinomycetes > Mycobacteriales > Corynebacteriaceae > Corynebacterium > Corynebacterium sp. HMSC078A10. Next base: position 194,630 of record NZ_KV805205.1, read on the forward strand.
GTCATGACTTTGCCGTTGTCGGTGTGTACGACTTCAACGCTGTGACCGTTGAGCTCCTGGTCAGCAATGACTTGTTCAATCAGGCGTGTAGCGATGGTCTTTTCCTGTCGGTGTTGGACAGTCCATCCCACAACCTTGCGCGAGTACAAATCCAACGCTGTGTAAAGATGAAAGCCTTTAGCTGGCATGTACTATATATGATAGGTGCTGTTGCAAAGTTGGGCGGAGAGCCGAGACGACCCAGTTTCTCATTTCCTGATGGCCGCTGCGTGCTGGCGTTCTCAGGCCGTCTCGAAGACCCGGTTGACGATCACCGCGTCCGGATTGGGGTGCCCATAAGCAAACATCGTGCCCTGACCTTTCCGTAATGAATGCATCGCTTCCATCCCTTTCAACGTCCGGTAGGCGGAAATTCGGTTTTTGAACGCCCCCTTCGGTCCCAGGATTCTTTTAAGTCGGCCATGATCTCCCTCGAGAACGTTGTTCAGGTATTTCACCTGCCGGTGCTCCACCGTCTGAGGGCAGATTCCCTCCGCCTTCAGCTCGGATATTGCCTTGGCCAGAGCTGGTGCCTTGTCGGTGTTGATGACCCGCGGGGACCCGGCTGTCGTATTCGATCGTAGCGTCTTGGCCAGGAAACGCTTGGCCGCAGCCACATTCCGTTTTGGTGAGAGGTAGAAGTCTAAGGTCTGCCCACCGGCGGTAATAGCCCGGTAGAGATAGCACCACGTGCCGCCGACCCGGATATAGGTCTCATCCACCCACCAGGACCGGGCCTGCCAGTCGGGTACCTGCCGGTACCAGCGAGTGTGCTTATCCAGCTCAGGGGCGTATTTCTGCACCCAGCGGTAGATCGTGGTGTGATCGACTGGCACACCCCGCTCGGTCATCATTTCTTCGAGGTCGCGGTAGCTCACGCCGTAGCGGCAGTACCACCGCACCGCCCACAGGATGATGTCACGGGGGAAATGCCGACCGGAGAAGATGCCCATGGCTCTGATTATTTCACGTCGGTCTTTCTACTGCCCCAACTTTGCAACAGCACCACTTCGAGCCAATTCGGTTGCCTTCGGCGCGGCACAAATCGCACATGGGCCGATCATCAGAAACGAGCGTGGTTCAGCTGTTTTCGCAACTTTGCCGGAATCTGCGCCATCTCTGCTACTTTCACTGTCTCTTCAGCAGCGCACACAGCTGCACCGCTACCCGGAACTTGACTAGTTCAGCGATCGCTGTATAGTTCAGCGCATGCTGACTATTGCTTCGCGTCTCGACGTGATGAACCGCCTGGGTCGTGCACTGGCCGACCCCACTCGATCCCGGATCATCTTGACCCTGCTCGACCATCCCGCCTACCCGGCGGAACTATCCCGAGATCTGGACCTGACACGCCCGAACGTGTCCAACCACCTGACATGCTTGCGCGATTGTGGGATTGTCGTCTCCGAGCCCGAGGGGCGTCGGACACGATACGAGATCGCCGATCCGCACCTGGCGCAGGCGCTGACCACATTGGTCGATGCCACCTTGGCAGTAGACGAAGACGCCCCGTGCATCGATCCCGCCTGCTCGCTTCCCGGGTGCTACGCAGCTGGGGAGGACGCATGATCCTCACCTCGGTCTTGCAGGCGATAGGCCTGTTCGCAGCTACCAACATCGACGACATCATCGTGCTCTCCCTCTTCTTCGCGCGAGGGGCAGGCCAGCGCGGCACTACCGCCCGCATTCTGGCCGGCCAGTACCTCGGATTCGCGGGCATCCTCGGTGCCGCGGTTCTAGTGACCATGGGCGCCGGAGCATTCCTGCCCTCGACAGCCATCCCGTACTTCGGTCTAATCCCGCTGGGCCTCGGCCTCTGGGCCGCATGGGAGGCCTGGCGCGGAGACGATGAGGACGATGACGACGAGGCCAAGATTGCCGGCAAGAAGGTTGGCGTGGGGACAGTCGCAGGCGTCACCTTTGCCAACGGTGGCGACAACATCGGCGTCTACACCCCTGTATTCCTCAGCGTGGAACCTCTCGCAGTAGTCGCCTACTGCGTTATTTTCCTCGCGCTCGTTGCGGTCCTGGTGGCCCTGGCAAAGTTCGTCGCAACCCGCCCCCCGATCGCGGAAGTGCTCGAACGCTGGGAGGGCATCCTCTTTCCCATCGTTCTCATCGGCCTCGGTATCGTGATCCTCGTCAGTGGCGGAGCCTTCGGGCTCTGACGGAGCAGCAGTGTTCCAAACGGCCCCGACCGGGCGTTATCGGTGGCTCCTATAACGCCCGGAAGGTCTTTTTGAAGCGCTGTCGGGGCGTGTGAATCTAATCACACAGAGTTTACAGAATCCCAGCAATTAAACTTTCGGCTATCCAATTTCACCCGCGGACGCAATGAGACTAGCACCGACGCTTTCCCCAACGCGCCACCGCTTGCGGCGTAGCCCGACCAAGGCCACCGGCTGGTTCTCAAACGAGGACGAAGCCCGTGGCCTAGAGCTCGTGGTCGAGAGCCGAAATTCGGCCTAAAACCGCGTTTAGCCAAAGAACGTTTAGCCAAAGAATGTGATGTCTAGGGACTTTTTGGACGCGGAGTCCAGGAGGTTTTTGGACGGGATGTCTAGTGGCTTTTTGG
>NZ_KV805206.1:0-320 GCF_001811565.1 Corynebacterium sp. HMSC078A10
AGCGAATTGAATGAGTATGGGACTTATTTCATCGCTGGTGGTCGGACATACTTCACGCTGGCATCCACATTACTTTGAGACCTCGCACATTCTGTGCGGGTCAGGTTCCTATTAGCAGTCTGGAGTATGCCACTGCCTTCGGCGGCATCACCCCCCGGATCATTTTCAGACAGGGACGAAAACAAGCCATACCGAAGCCAGCGACTAGTTCCACTGCCCCAAGGCAGAAGGAACGCAGACAAACATAACCTGCCCCAGCATGGGGCTAGGAGTACGAATCCTGGGCTCCTTCAAGCGGAACTGCCAACAACGTAATGGGG